>CALWWT010000188.1 GCA_944385325.1 uncultured Clostridia bacterium
GCACCTGATGGTTCGAAAGGAAGGCTTACAGACCGATGGAAAAGATTGACAATTTAATTAAGGCGCAGGTGCTCAACCAGGCGCTTCCTTATATCCAGAAATACCATGATAAAATCGTCGTCGTCAAATACGGCGGCAACGCGATGACCAGCCCGGAACTGAAAGACGCGGTCATGAGCGATATCGTCCTGCTGGGGCTGGTCGGCATTAAGGTCGTACTGGTCCATGGCGGCGGTCCGGAAATCAGTGAGATGCTTAAAAAAGTCGGAATCGAAAGCCGGTTTGTCGGCGGTCTGCGCTATACCGACGCGGAAACCGCTGAGATCGTGCGGATGGTTCTTGCAGGTAAGGTCAACAAGTCGCTGGTCTCTTCCCTGCAGCACCACGGCGGCAGCGCACTCGGGCTTTGCGGTTCGGATGGACAGATGATCAAGGTTAAAAAGCTGGAGGCGGAAGAAGACCTCGGATTTGTCGGCGAGATCACCGGTGTGGACATCAAACCGATCACCGATGCGCTGAACTCTGGATTTATCCCGGTTATCGCGACCGTTGCGACCGACTCGGAGGGTCAGGTATATAACATCAATGCCGATACGGCAGCTGCGCGGATCGCGGCAGCGCTGGGCGCGGAAAACCTGATCCTGATGACGGATATCAAGGGGCTTTTGCGGGATAAGAACGATGAATCCACCCTGATCCCGCATGTCAATGTATCGGATGTGCCCTTCCTGATCAAACAGGGGATCATCTCGGGTGGTATGATCCCGAAAATCGAATGCTGTGTTGAAGCAGTCCGGCGCGGTGTCTCCAAGACCTGTATCATCGACGGACGGATTCCCCATTCGATTCTGATCGAGATCCTGTCCAATGAAGGCGTCGGAACGCTGTTCAACTGACGGACAGATGGGAAAGGAATGAAGAACATGACTTTTGAAGAAATCAAGGCGCTGGACCATGCGCGGATTATGAATACCTACGGACGCAGTGACCTCTGCGCCGTCAAGGGAAGCGGCAGCTGCTGCACCGATATCAATGGCAAAGAGTACATCGACTTTACGACCGGTATCGGCGTAAACGCGCTTGGATTCTGCGACCCGGACTGGGTAAAGGCGGTGTCCGATCAGGCAGCGTCTTTACAGCATATCTCCAACCTGTATTATACCATGCCCGATGTGCAGCTGGCAGACACCCTGTGCAGCCGCACGGGATATGCAAAGGTATTTTTCGGCAACTCGGGCGCTGAGGCAAATGAAGGCGCCATCAAGGTCGCGAGAAAATACAGCTTTGATAAATACGGCGCTGGACGGGACAAGATCGTCACGCTGGTCAACTCCTTCCACGGACGCACCGTCACAACGCTTGCCGCGACCGGTCAGGATGTCTTCCACAACTTCTTCTTCCCTTTTACCGAAGGATTTGTCTATGCAGAGGCAAACTCTCTTGAAGCGCTGGAAAAGGCGTGTGACGATACCGTCTGTGCGGTAATGGTGGAATTTGTCCAGGGCGAAGGCGGCGTTGTACCGCTGGATAAAGCATACGTCCAGGCTGCCGCAAAGTTCTGTGCGGAACATGACCTGCTGCTGATCGCCGACGAGGTGCAGACCGGCATCGGCAGAACCGGTACTTTGCTCGCTTCCGAGCAGTTCGGTGTCCATCCGGATATCACGACCCTTGCAAAAGGGCTTGGCGGCGGTCTGCCGATCGGCGCTGTCATGGTCGATGAAAAACTGGCGCCGGTCATGGGCGCTTCCAGCCACGGTTCGACCTTCGGCGGCAACCCGGTGGTATGCGCCGGCGCAAACGTGGTTTTAAGCAAGCTGGACGACGCACTGCTCGCCGATGTCTGCCGCAAGGGTGAAAAGATCCGCAAGGCACTTCTGACCTGCAAAGAGGTTGAATCGGTGACCGGGCTGGGCATGATGATCGGTATCCAGCTCAAAACCAAAACCGCTGCGGCTGTCAGAGAAGCATGTATGCAGGCTGGGCTGCTGGTGCTGACCGCAAAAACCAAGATCCGCCTGCTTCCTCCGCTCAATATCAGCGAGGTAGAGCTGGATAAAGGACTTGCGATTTTGTGCAGTGTAATTGACGCGTAAGAATTTGTAAAAATACTTGACGCATGGTTTAAAAAATGCTATAATATTATTTTCCAATAGGTTTTCAGGCACCGTCTGGGTTGCGCAATGGACGGCGTCTTTAAATTAAAGTGTATGAAAGGATGCGTTATCATGACCAAACATCTTCTGAAAATGGCTGATCTGAACCAGGAAGAAATCATCGATATCCTCAACCTCGCCGATCAGCTCAAATATGACCAGAAGCACGGTATTCCCCATCATCTGCTGGAAGGCAAGACTCTCGGCATGATCTTCCAGAAAGCTTCCACCCGTACCCGCGTTTCGTTCGAAACCGGTATGTATCAGCTGGGTGGTCTGGCACAGTTCCTCTCCTCCCGCGACCTGCAGATCGGACGCGGCGAACCGGTTCAGGATACTGCGCGCGTACTCTCCCGTTACCTCAACGGCATTATGATCCGTACTTTTGAGCAGAAGGAAGTTGAAGACCTGGCTGGCTTCGGCTGCATCCCGATTATCAACGGTCTGACCGACTATGCACATCCCTGCCAGGTTCTGGCTGACCTGATGACCATCCGTGAATATAAGGGCGCTTTTGACGGGCTCAATTTCTGCTACATCGGCGACGGAAACAATATGGCAAACTCGCTGATCGTCGGCGCACTGACCGTCGGCATGAAGGTTTCGGTTGCCTGCCCGGAAGGCTACTACCCGCATCCTGATGTCATGGCATTCGCAGAAAAATATGGAAGCAACTTCCGCATCGGCGACAATGTCGAAGAGATGGCTGCAAACGCAGACGTCCTTGAAACCGACGTCTGGGCTTCGATGGGTCAGGAAGGCGAAGCAGCCGAAAGACGCAAGGCTTTTGCCGGCTTCCAGATCAATGACAAGGTACTCTCGGCTGCACGTCCCGGCGCAATGGTTCTCCACTGCCTGCCTGCACACCGTGAGGAAGAAATCACCACTAAGGTGTTTGAAGCTCATGCAAACGAAATCTTCGACGAAGCAGAAAACCGTCTGCATGCTCAGAAAGCAGTTCTTGTCAAGCTGATGGGTCCGGAAGAAGTCTAAGCGCGGAGCAGCAATCCACAGGTTGCGGCGCTGCCTTAATCGCGATGATCGCCCGCGTTCCGACGGGCTCGTTTGCGGTAATAACGACCTGAATCAACGCGCCGGATAGAAAGTGCTGTTTGGTTCTGTATATTTAACCGATTACCGGCGTTGGAATGAATAAATCCAACGCCGGTTTGTTGTGCAAAAAAACGAAAAATCCGTCTTTATATGGTTTGCTCTTGCGCAAATACATAGAATGCTATATAATAAATATGAGCAAATCTGTCGAAAGAAGGAATGTGAATTGGAAAAGAAAAACAAACTGATCAACGACTTTACCGCCGGAAGCATCCCCAAAAAGATGCTGCTGTTTGCGGTGCCGTTTATGATCTCCAACCTGATGCAGGTCCTCTACTCACTGGTTGACATGATCGTAGTCGGGCAGTTTGTTGGTTCTTATGGGCTTTCAGCCGTATCGGTCGCCAGCCAGATCTTTATGTTTATGACGATGGTCTGCCTGGGGTTTTCCAACGGCGGGCAGGTGCTGATCGCACAGCTGATCGGCGCCGGCAGAAGAGAAAAACTGAACAGTGCAATCGGTTCACTGTTTTCGATGGTCATGCTGATGGGTATCGTGATCACAGTCATCGGTCTGGTGTTCGGAAAAAGCGTGCTGACGCTGATGAATACGCCGTCCGAATCGTTTGCAATGGCAGAAGACTATGTACTGGTTTGCAGCATCGGCGTTATTTTTACATACGGCTATAATATGGTATCCGCCGTACTGCGCGGGATGGGCGATTCGCGGCATCCGTTCATTTTTGTCATGATCGCGTCGATCATCAACGTGGTGCTCGACCTTTTGTTTGTCGGTGTATTCAACTGGTCGGTAGCCGGTGCGGCGCTCGCAACCATTCTTGGACAGGCTTTTTCGTTCATTTATGCCATCATCTACCTGTACCGCAACCGGGAAAGCTTTGGCTTCGACTTCCGCCCTGCCAGCTTTAAGATCGACGGCGACATGGCGCGTCAGCTGACCCGGATGGGCATTCCGTTTGCCGTACAGTCGGCAGCGATCAACATCTCGATGATGTTTGTCAATTCGCTGGTCAACACGGTCGGCGTGTACGCTTCGGCGGTATTTGGCGCCGGTATCAAGGTAGACGATATTGTCAATAAGATCACCCAGGGCATCTCGTTTGCTGTCTCGTCGATGACCGGTCAGAATATCGCTGCCGGTAAGGTCAAACGGGTGGAAAAGACGTTTTGGACCAGTGTCCTTTTCTGCGGCGGATGCTATCTGGCGTTTACCATTCTGCTGCTGACCTGCTCGGACGTTATTTTCAGCCTGTTCACCTCTGACCCGGAGGTCATTGAGTTGGCACCGGTATTCGTTTCGGCTGTCGTCTGGAGCTTCCCGGCTATGGCGATTATGAAGGGCACGAACGGTTTGATTCAGGGTATCGGCAACGCCGGACTCAGCCTGATTTTCGGGCTGCTGGACGCGGTCGTGCTGCGGATTGGTCTGAGCTGGCTGCTGGGATTGGAAATGGAACTGGGGCTGTTCGGCTTCTTCCTTGGCTACGGGCTGGCAGCATACGGCACCGCTATCCCCGGACTGATCTATTTTCTGTCGGGCAAATGGAAAAAATACAATCTCGTGCAGCATTCCAGCCACTAAACGCTGCTGTAAGACGCACAAAGGCGCTTCCGGAGATCATACCCGGAAGCGCCTCTCAGTCTGTCGATAAAGTCAATCGCTCGTCCTCTTTTTCCGCCATTGCCGCTTGCTGCGGCAATGGCTGCGTTTTTTAGGGGGGTTGCGCGCTTACGCGCGCCCAGGGGCTGCGCCCCTGGACCTGCTTTCCGCCTTATGGTAAACTATAGTTAAATTTTAGCGATTTTAAAAATTCTCCAAAATACTTTTTCGACAAGCTCAGGACCGCAGTTTTTTTCTGCGGTCCTTTTACTTTATGCACACGATTCAAAATCAATAACGAACAACCCAATTTTCACCGGAAATGCCTGCAACCGCGCCGCTCTCCAGCAAAGAGGTGCAGCCCTCATGCGCCAGCAGCCATTTGTTGTTGGCAGTCAGCCGCTTGTCTTCGTGCGGCAGTTTAAGTTCGGTATTGGTACCCTTAGGCAGGCAGACCAGGCATTTAAAGCCATGATCGCTTACCTGACAGGGGCAGTAATGCAGCGTTGTGCCGTAGACTTCAATCACCTTGCCGGGTTCAAGGACAAATGCCTTGACCTTAGAAGCGTCCAGTTTGCCGTTTTCCAGATCAAACAGCGTTGCCAGCAGCAGAACCAACGGTTCACCGACTGCCAGGTTGATTTCACTGCCCTGATGCCATTCCAGCGCGTTCATTTGGCTGTTATACCCCCAGCAGCAGCCAGCCTGTGTCGGCATTTCACCGTACAGTACGCGGGAAACTTCAGCGGCAGATGCACATTTTTCCAGGCTGTCAATCGACGGTTCATATGCGCTCTGCCCTTTTTCCGGCATCGGAAGCGCTGCGACCGCAGCGGCAAGGTCAGACAGGTCAAGTTCGTCAACAACTCTGCCGTAAGCGGCAAATTCCGGGTCACTGACCGAATAGAAAGGAAGTCCAGGGTTCAATTCTCTGAGTGTATCAAGCATACTGATTACCTCCTGCATGGGCAGTATTTTACTGCCGTTTATAAAATAAATACTTCGGGATTGTGCGGGTGTGCTCCCGCACGGTTCTGCATCCATTATACGCCAGTCAGCAGCATTTTGCAAGTCAAAATTCAAAAAAGCTGTCCCAAAACAGGACAGCTTTCAGGCTGTCGATAAAGTCAATCGCTCGTCCTCTTTTTCCGCCATTGCCGCTTACCGCGGCAATGGCTGCGTTTTTGAGTGGGGTTGCGCGCTTACGCGCGCCCAGGGAAGGCTTTCCTAGAAAGCCGTACAGTTTGCTGGCAAACTGTCTGGTTCGCTGCGCGAACCATCCGCCCCTGGACCTACTGTTCTCTAAAAATAGGTTGTTCAATCTTGAGCAGTCGATTCGCCAATCCCAAAAATGTTTTTCGACAAGCTCAAAGCTGTCCCAAAACAGGACAGCTTTTTCAAATACGGGTGTAAATCCGTCAGCCATTCAATCAATTCAGTGATTCCAGCGAAACCGTCACTGCATTTTCGGTGTCCAGTTTGACTTCGGTATAGTTATACTTCCACTCGGTGATCGTTTCCAGTTCTTCATCGGTCGCGGCGTAAAAATCATGCCGGACACTGACGACGCCGGTCTGCGGGTCAACAGTCGAGGAAAGCAGCCCAGATTTCAGGATTGTCGCAGTTCCACCGTCTTGAAGGCCTGTTACCTCTTCTTCCACCTGTGTAATCTTTCCATCGTACTGCGGGCGAAACACTTCAGAAGACTGTCCGCTCCAACCATACGGAACCAGATCATAGCTGATTGCACCGTCTTTGATAACAAAGTTTTTAACAGTGTACCCACCAATTGCACTGGTCTCTATTTTAACGCCCTTTTTCAGTTCGTCCAGGCTGATCGTCCGTTCTTCTCCCAACCATCCGCCATCTTCCGAAAACTGCTGCATCACCGGCGTCAGCGTAATGGAAGTTGCATTTTCAGCAGGAGCAGTCAGGTTCAGGGCACTGCCGCTGATTGCAGTAGATTTACAAGTATACAGTTCCTTACCTGTGTTATCCGTAATATAAAGCATACTGGCGTCCATGCCTTCATATATCACAACATCTCTTCCGACAGAATCGGTGGTATGTTTCTCCACGACCGAAGTCTGAATTACACCGCCTACCGGTCCGAATGCGAGATAATGCAGATGAAGGTCCTTATTTATGATGTAATCCTTCCCCTCTATATCCGTATACGTTACTTCCGGCATTGGGAAATCTGCCGGCTGTACGACCTTTGCGCCTGCACGCACCGATTCTCCGTCCAATGTGACAGTAAACTTCCAATTTCCGCTCCGGCCAAGCGCGGAATCGTCTTCCAAAACAACCTGAATCTCATCTCCTTCCGGGACATCGGTCAGGATATAATGCCGCCAGAGCTTAAGTGAACCATCTTCATTCAGGTACCAGTCCTCCACGTCATACTGCGCGATCCTTTCGCCATTGATCGCTGCATAATAAAAATCGGGGCCCACACCAAAGAACCGGTTCCACAGCGGTCCATAATCGTTCCAGCTCATAATTTCGTCAATAGCTTCCTGTCCGGTAATCGTCAGGAAAATATCCATACTGGTGACATCCATCGAGATATTATCCAGCGTAATGCTGACGCCGTTGTCGGTTACCGCCTCCCCAATGGCAGCATTGTAGGCTTCCAGCTTTTTCTGTGTCTCGGCAAAGTTGGTGCGCGGCGCTTCTACCGGGTCAGAGACTTCCGACTGGCTCGGGGCCTCCTCAAAGAACCCGATCTTTCCGCCCAGCATCGTAACCAGCTGCGGACCGACCGCGCAGACCGTCACCGCACTGCCGCAGAGGATTGCTGCCGCAATCAAGCTGATGCGCAGCGTACGGTTGATGGTAGAGCCCAACTTCCCTTTCTGACTGTGTTTATGCATTGTAATATTCCTTCCCGGCTTTCCGTCCTCTTCCGATTCAAAACCCTGTTCTGACATTACAAACGTTTCATCCGATGCCGATTGTATCTTTTGCAGTGCCAGGCGGCAGATGCGTTCATTAACCACGTCCGGAACCCGCTCCGGTTCATCAGACATCGGCAGTTCTGACAACGCCCGCAGCAGCTGTTCATCATATTCCATGTTGTTTCGCATAATTTCTGCTCCCCCTTCCCATCTGTTTGAGATACGCTCTTTTCAGCTTTGCCCGTCCTCTTGACAGACGTACATTAACTGTATGTTCATTCATACCGAGTGCCTCACCGATCTCACGGGACGTTTCCATCCAATAATACCGCCGGAGAAAAATCTCCCGATCCGGCTGTTCCATTTGTGCAACCAATGTTCCGATCAGATCTTCCCCATCCGATGAAAGGTGTTCCGGCAGAATACCCATCAGTTCTGAAAGCTCAGCTGTCGGCTTGGCAATCTTTCGCCTGCGGTCAATCGCCCGGTTGCGTGCCGTTACAATCAGCCATGGCATCAGCGGTCGGTTGTCCGCCAACAGAGAAGAAGCGTTTTCCCAGGCTTTGACCAGTACATCAGCCGCCACTTCCTCGGCATCCTGTGGATATTCCGGCAAGACCCGGCAGACAATCCGATAAATCAGACCGCCATACTGCTGCTGCAACAGACGAATCCCATTTTCCGGTTCTCTCACCAGCTGATGCAGCAAAACCACATCTTCAATTTGCATTTCCGGCATGCCCACACCTCCTTGCCGTCATCTTATTTGGAAGGCCTTCACCCATATAAACGGACTGCAAAGACAAAAAGTCACATCTTCCATAATATTTTTACTTATGAACAAAAAAACAGACATCCGACCCCACGGTCAAATGTCTGTACCAAAAAGAAAATAAAAAACAAATGCAAAAAGAAATAACAAAGAGATCAATCATCCGGGATATATTCAATAATATCAGAAACAGGACACTGCAAAATAAAACAAAGCGTGTCCAACGTCTTTAATGTAATGGTGTACCCATGCTTCATCCGATGCAGAGTATTGGCAGAGATACCTTCTTTATAGATCAGGTGGTATTCAGTTATATTCTTGCGCTGTAAAGTCTTATAAAACGGAGCATAACTAATCATATTAATAACCTCGGCTTTTATTATACCCGTATTAGCCGAAAGAATGCGCTTAATATATTAAGCTGATTGAAAAAAAGGCAAGAAAATCGGGAATAAACTGAAAAAATGACTGATTTTGCGGTATTTTACAAGTAAAAAGAGGTTGCAATTATAAAGGCTTTTCCATGCAAAGCCATTGACTGTCATACAAATGTGCCTGGCCCATTGTTTTGAATCCCATCTTCCGGTAAAGGGCAATTGCCCGTTCGTTTTCCGGCGCTGCCAGCAGACGCATCCCGTCAAACCCCATCTCCGAAGC
>CALWWT010000189.1 GCA_944385325.1 uncultured Clostridia bacterium
CGGGATGCTGCCGGTCGGCGTGCTGGATATCCATTCGGGCGGCCATCAGGCGGTATCCGATGCAGCCAAAATGCTGACAACACTTGACTAAGCGGCGAGTCGCCGCAGACCTGATCCGGTACACACAAAAACCGAAACTTAAAATTACTGACAATCCGGCTAAAGCGCTTTGCCGTGCATCCGGATGGAAAGATGAAACGAATATATGAAAAAACAGATCTCACCAGGGGCACTTTTATCCCCTGTTCCGGCGGTACTCGTCTCCTGCGGAACCGTCGAAAAACCCAACCTGCTGACCATCGCATGGGGCGGGACCGTCTGCACCCATCCGGCGATGGTGTCCATTTCGGTTCGTCCCGAACGGTTTTCTTATCCGCTGATTAAGGAATCCGGGGAATTTGTCATCAACCTGCCGGGTGAATCGATGGTAAAAACGCTCGACTTCTGCGGCGTCAAATCGGGGCGCAATACCGATAAATTTGCGGTATGCGGTTTGACTGCGGTACCGGCGGCAGGGGTATCTGCACCGGCAGTTGCCGAATGTCCGGTCAGCTTTTCCTGCAAGGTCAAAGAGGTGATTCCGCTCGGAAGCCACGACATGTTTTTAGCGGAGATCGTCGCGATCGAAGCGGAAGAATGGCTGTTTGAGGAAAGCGGACGGCTGGCGCTGGAAAAAATGGGCATGGTGGCGTATGCGCACGGCGAGTATTTTTCACTTGGGCAGAAGCTTGGCAGTTTCGGCTATTCGGTCCGAAAGAAAAAACCTGCTGCAAAGTCCGCACCGGCAAAACCACCCAAAAAGCCGGCTGATATCCCGTCCGGCGTACAGCGCCGCAAAAATTCCGAGCGCTCCAATTCTGCAAAAAAGAAAAAGTCAGCGCCAAAAAAAACCGGGCATAAAAAGACAGGCGTTTCTCATCCTGTCAAAGGAGGTTCCCGATGAATACTGTAACTAAGACCCATATCCAGGTTCGCTACGCCGAAACCGACCAGATGGGTATTGCCCACCATTCCTGTTACGCGGTCTGGTTTGAGCAGGCGCGCACCGAGATGATCCGCGAAGCGGGCATCCGTTACCGCGACCTGGAAAAGATGGGGCTATTATTGCCGCTGACCGGGCTGGACTGCCGGTATAAAATTCCGGCGCTGTATGAAGACGATCTAATCATCGAAACATCTGTCGTAAAACTGACGGCGGCGCGCATCAGTTTTGGTTACCGTGTACTGCGGGACGGAACCGAAATTGCCGCCGGACAGACCGACCATGCTTTTGTCGGCGCGGATTTTAAGCCGCTGAACATTAAAAAGCATTTCCCGCAGGTTTTCAAGACGCTGTGCGGTTTTCTGACCGAAGACAGCCAATAAACAGAGAAGAGGTACCCTATGAAGATTTTGCACACCCTTCCGCGCGAAGACGGTTTCAGAATGCCGGCGGAATTTGAACCCCACCGCGGCTGTTTCATGATCTGGCCGGAGCGCGCCGACTCCTGGGCAAACGGCGGATACGCCGCAAGACGCGCATTCACAAAAGTAATCACCGCGATTGCCCGCTCGGAAAAAGTCACCGTGCTGGCTTCTTTTGCCCAGTACGAGAATGCCCGTGTTTCCCTGCCGCCTGAAGTAAAGGTGGTCGAAATGTCGACCGATGACGCATGGGCGCGGGATATCACACCGACCTTTGTCAAAAATGAAAAAGGCGAGCTGCGCGGAATCGACTGGGGATTCAACGCCTGGGGCGGACTCCATGACGGGCTGTACTTCCCGTGGGACAGAGACAACAAGGCTGCAAAAAAGATGTGCGACCTGCTGGAGGTTGACTGCTACGACCAGCAGTCGTTTATCCTGGAAGGCGGTTCGATCCATTCGGACGGCGAAGGTACTATCATGGTCACCGAAAGCTGCCTGCTTTCTAAAGGACGCAACCCGGAAATGACCAAGGAGGAAATCACCCGGCATCTTTGCGACACACTGGGTGCTGAAAAGGTACTCTGGCTTCCCTATGGTATCTATCTTGACGAGACCAACGAACATGTCGACAACGTCTGCGCCTTTACCGCACCAGGTGAAGTGGTGCTTGCCTGGACGGATGACACATCCGACCCGCAGTACCCGATGAGTAAGGCGGATTTGGATTACCTGCAATCGGTGACCGATGCAAAGGGACGGAAACTGAAGGTTCACCTGCTGCCGCTTCCCAGCCCGATCACGGTCGATGACGAGGACTGCGACGCACTCGACCCGATGGACGGTGAACCGACCCGTGTTCCCGGCGACCGGCTGGCGGCAAGCTATGTCAACTTCTACATTTCCAACGGTGGAATCATCATGCCCGCGTTCGGCGACCCGAATGACGACAAAGCGGCTTCGATTCTGGGAAAACTGTTCCCGACCCGTGAGATCATCCAGATTTCGGCGCGGGATATCCTGATCGGCGGCGGCAATATCCACTGCATCACCGGTCAGATTCCGGAATAATTCACATACGATTCAATTAAGGGAGGTGCCGTGATGGCGTTTGTTCACCTTCATTTGCATACCGAATACAGCCTGCTGGACGGCGCCTGCCGTCTGCGGGACATCCCGGCAAGAGTCAAAGAGCTGGGGCAGGATACCGTCGCAATCACCGACCACGGTGTGATGTACGGCGTAATCGAGCTGTACAAGCTGTGCAAAAAGGCCGGTGTCAAGCTGATTGTCGGGTGTGAAGTCTATGTCGCGCCGCGTTCACGCTTCCAGAAGGAGTATAAGCTGGATTCAGCGCCGTTTCATCTGGTGCTGCTCTGCGAGAATGAGACCGGATATAAAAACCTGATTAAGATGGTATCGCTGGCATCGATTGAGGGGTTTTACAGCAAACCGCGTGTTGACCTTGAGCTGCTGGAACGGTACCATGATGGGCTGATCGCGCTGTCGGCATGTCTTGCGGGCGAAATCCCGCGGCGGCTAATCATGAATGATTATGCCGGTGCGAAAAAAGCGGCGCTCCAGTACCGGCAGATTTTCGGGGAAGATAACTTTTTTATCGAGGTACAGGACCACGGGCTTCCCCAGCAGCAGAAGATTCTGCCGTCTTTGCGGATGCTTTCGGACGAAACAGGTATCCCGCTGGTCGCGACCAACGACTGCCATTATCTGCGCCGGGAAGATGCCGGGATGCAGAAGGTATTGATTGCGATTCAGACCGGACGGACGGTCAATGACGACAATCCGCTTGCCTTTCCGACCGAGGAATTTTACATCAAGTCGGAAGAGGAGATGCGGCTGGCGCTTCCCCAGTTTCACGACGCGATCGACAATACCGCGAAGATTGCCGCACGCTGCCAGCTGGAATTTACCTTCGGGCACACCCAGCTTCCCGCGTTTACGCCGCCGGACGGACGAGACAATCTGGAATATTTCCGTGATCTTGCGTTTCGGGGCTTGAAAAAGCGGTACGGAACGGTTACGCCTGAACTGCAAAGCCGCTGGGATTACGAGATGGACGTTGTCACCCGGATGGGATATGTCAACTACTATCTGATTGTATACGATTTTATCCGCTATGCCAAATCCCAGGGTATCCCGGTCGGTCCGGGACGCGGAAGCGGCGCCGGAAGCCTGCTTGCCTACTGTATTGGCATCACCGGTGTCGACCCGATGGCATACGGGCTGATTTTTGAACGGTTCTTAAACCCGGAACGGGTCAGTAT
>CALWWT010000190.1 GCA_944385325.1 uncultured Clostridia bacterium
CTCTCGCATGTCTGCGACTATGTCGAAAATGATCTGTTCGACGCCAAAACCTTTAAAGTAGAAGCAAAACGCTCGGACAAACATTTTCCGCTGACTTCTCCACAGATTTCTGCGGAAGTCGGTGGAAAAATCCTTTCCCGTTTCCACCACCTCAAGGTCGATGTCCACAATCCGGATGTCACTGTTATGGTTGAAATCCGTGACCGCGGCGCTTATATCCATGCAGGAAAGATTCCGGGCGCCGGCGGTATGCCGGTATCCTCTTCGGGTGAAGCGATGCTGCTGATTTCAGGCGGTATCGACTCGCCGGTCGCGGCTTATATGATGGCAAAGCGCGGACTGGCGCTGTCTACCATCCATTTCCAGAGCCCGCCTTATACCAGCGACCGTGCGCTGGAAAAGGTAGTTACCCTGTGTGAGGAACTGACACCCTATACCGGGCGGCTGCCCTTTTACTGCGTCCCGTTTACTGAAATTCAGGAAGCACTTCGGGAACATTGCCCGGAAGAGCTGTTCACCGTCATGATGCGGCGGATGATGATGCGGATTGCCACCCGGATCGCGCAGGAGAAAAATATCCCGGCGCTGGTCACCGGCGAAAGCCTTGCGCAGGTCGCTTCCCAGACGCTGGAAGCACTCTACTGCACCGACAACGCAACGCCGCTGGTTGTCCTGCGTCCGCTGATCGGCATGGACAAAGGAGAGATTATCCGTATCTCCCGCGAGATCGGCACCTTTGAAACCTCCATCCTGCCGTATGAAGACTGCTGCACTGTCTTTACACCCCGTCACCCCTGCACCAAGCCGAAACTGTCGGTCCTGGAAAAAGCGGAAGCACGTTTTGATTATGAACCTCTGCTGGAAAAGGCGATCGCACAGACACAGCTTCGGATGATCACTGGTTAAAGGGAAGGGATCAGTCATGGATATGCTGAATGAACGCTGTCAGCAGCTGGAAACGCTGCTGACAGCCAAAAAGAAAACCGTTTCGCTGCTGCTCCCCAGCAGACGGGAAACGGTCGTACAGGCAGCTGCCGGCAGCAAGCGGATTTTTGTTCCCGATAAAAAGCTGCGTCCGCTTCCTTCCTCCCTGATTAAGAAATACGGTCTTGTCTCAAAACAGTCTGCCATTGTCCAGGCGCTCCAGGCACGGGATGCAGCCGGAAGCGACTGGGGCGCTGCCGTTACAGGTGCGGCACTTCTGCCCACACCGCTGACCGGAAACCTTTCGGAAGATGGTCAGACGGATACATCAACCGTTTATATCGCGGTCACCGACGGCAAAAAAGCGGCTGTCCAGCAGCTTTCCTGTCCGGGCGACCTGTCGGATGAAGCCTTGCGGGAAGCGATGACCGTGCGTGCCGTCCAGCAATGTGCTGATCTGCTGACCGGGCTGCTTTTGAAAGAAAAGGAAGCGCTCTCTCTGCTGACCGGCGCTTCAAAATACAGACGGTACGCCGTATCTCCGGCTCAGGCGCTGCTGCGCTCGATTATCCCTTGGAAAGGTGACAAACTGGGAGATATTATCACCAAAACCGCACTGATTGCGGCAGTTGTGGCGGTAATATTGACTGCTGGAATGACCGCGTCCGAACAGATCGCTGTCAACCATACTGTCGAAGATATCCAGCAGGCAGTCGAAGTTTATACTGAACCGCCGACCCAGGAACAGACAGACGGGCTTCCGGATGGATATCTCACCAAATTTGCCGCGCTGTATGCGGTCAATTCGGATGTGACCGGCTGGCTGACCATTCCCGGGACCAATATTGATCTGCCGATCATGCAGGCAGAGGATAACGACTATTACCTGTCCCATGACCTGTACGGAGAATCTGACCCGTACGGTCTTCCTTACATCGATTACCGGGTGCCGATTGAACCGGATGGACAGTGGGCAAAAAATACCATCGTGTATGGGCACAATATGGAAGCAGGATATGTATTCCATGAACTGACCGGCTATCGGGACGCAGAATTTTACAAAGAACATCCCTTCCTCACCTTTGATACCGTCTATAATCAGAGTGAGTGGGTAATCTTTGCGGCGTTTGAAGCGAATACCGATTTTAATAGAGGACCGGTTTTTGAATACTTCAACTATGTCATTTCGACCGACCCGGAACGCGCCCAGTGGTATATTGACGAAACCACTTCCCGCAGTTATTTCACCAACCCTGTCGACGTCAATACCGACGATGTTTTTCTGACGCTGCAAACCTGCTCCAACAACGCCGCAGATACCAAGCTGTGTATTGTGGCAAGACGCCTGCGGGAAGGCGAATCAGAACAGGACTTTGACTTCTCTTCCAGCGTCAACAATACCGAACGGGTAAAACCCACCTTCTATTAACCGTCAACAAAGCAAATGCAAAACCGAGAAAGGATTGTCTCTGATGAAATACTTTTTCCGCAACTACTGGATACAGGTTATCGCGGTATTTGTCTCTCTCTTTATTGGCTCACGCGTCATTGCGATGGTATTTTCGGATATAGAAGGTACCGGCAGGCTCTCTACCGTTTCTGAATCACCCACAGAGGTCAGCAGTGAACTTTCCTCCGAATCCTCTGAAGTATCTGAAGAAAGCTCCGAAAATCCGCTGGATGAGCTGTTTGAATCTACCGACTGGAGCGACAGTCTTGAATCCTCCCATACCTCGACCGGCAATTCGGGCAGTTCTTCCAACTATACCAACAATTCCGGAAGTTCTGGCAATAAGGGGACTTCCAGTAGTTCGAGCAGCTCCGGCAATTCCAATAACTCCGGCAATTCGGGCAATTCCAATAACTCCGGCAGTTCGAGCAGCTCCAGCAGTTCAGGCAGTTCCAACAACTCCGGCAGCTCCAGCAGTTCAAGTAGTTCGGGCAGTTCGACGTCTTCCGGCAGCAGTTCCAGTTCTTCGCCCTCCGACGGACCTGATCTGAACGACGATTTCGTAACCGGCGGCGACACCGACCCGACCGGTGGTTCTTCAAGCGGCGGTTCTTCCTCCGGAAGCGACAGTTCGGTACCTCCTGCCAGCAGTGAAACGACACCTGGTTCCTCTTCCTCCACAATCACCGTTCCCGGCGGTGATTACGTCGGCGAGAGCGCAACCAATGACGGACCCGGCGACTGATCAGCTATTGTTTGAAAAAAATACTTGACTTGAAGTTCACTTCAAGTGCTATACTGTTTGATAACGATCAATGGTCATCCTGAGGTGACCTGTCATCTGAAGATGACCACCCTATTTTGTGATTTTACCTGCAAACTAACCGTGCCACGAAGGTACCAGCTGTCTTCTGAGAAGACAGCTATACTTTCGTGGTCTTTTTTCAGACGAAAGGAATGAACCGGATGCAAATCGAGCAAAAATACGCTTTGCTGAAAGAATACTTTACCCAACACAAACGGGCAGTCCTCGGTTTTTCAGGCGGTGTCGACTCAGCCTTTCTGCTCGCTGCCGGCAAAGACGCGGGCGCAGATATCACGCCTGTATTTATTCACACCCCTTTCCAGCCTGCCTTTGAACTGGAAGATGCCAGACAACTGACCGATCAGCTGGGTATCCGGCTGGAAATTATCACGGCAAATCCTCTTGCGCAGCCGGAAATTGCCCGCAATGACGCCAGACGGTGCTATTGGTGCAAGCATCTGCTTTTTTCACTGCTGCGCG
>CALWWT010000191.1 GCA_944385325.1 uncultured Clostridia bacterium
CGGAAAAACGCTTCCGGCTGCATGGTGACCCATATCACTATGATTCTCAGTTATTTAAACCTTCCAAAGTAAAATCCCGTCTCTCCCATCAGCCCAGTGCAACATCCAATACCATCATCAGCGAAAAACCGACAGCCAGCATGATCGTACCGACATTGGAATGTTTTCCCGCGGACATTTCAGGTATCAGTTCTTCCACAACAACATAAATCATCGCACCCGCTGCAAAACTTAAGGCATACGGCAGTATCGGGATCATAATTCCAGCCAGCAGGATCGTCACCACCGCGCCCAACGGCTCGACTATTCCCGACAAAATCCCATTCAGGAATGCTTTGGGTTTAGAAAGACCCTCTGCCCTGAGCGGCATGGAGATAATAGCCCCTTCCGGGAAATTTTGAATGGCAATCCCGAGTGAAAGTGCCAGCGCGCCTGCAAGGGTAATTCTGCTGTCGCCATAAATCCAGCCGGCATACACTGCACCGACTGCCATTCCTTCCGGGATATTATGCAGCGCTACAGCAAATGTCAGCATCGTCGTTTTCTTAAGCCCGCACTTAATGCCTTCTGCTTCATTACAGCCGCGGTGCAGATGCGGGATCAGCTGGTCCAATCCAAATAAAAACAGAACGCCCAGCCAAAAACCCACAACAGCCGGAATAAAAGACCATTTTCCCATATCCGCCGCCTGATCCATAGCCGGAATCAGCAGGCTCCAAATCGATGCCGCAAGCATAACTCCGGCTGCAAAGCCAGTCAGCGCGCGCTGGATAAACTCCCTTAAGCTGTTTCCCATAAAAAATACGCAGGCTGCTCCTAAAGCAGTACCGGCAAACGGGATCAGCAAACCCTGCCATACTTCTAAAGTCATAATAATCTCCTATCTGATTTTCCCAAAAATGCGGTCAGGAACAAAAAAACAACAAATTAAGACAAATTTCCTATATTCAGTATAGCAGGCGGAAGGTATGATGTAAATGATTTTTACAATTTTTATTCCCAAACCTTCTTGTTTTCCAGAGATATGCAGCCGCATTGTACCCAATGCCTGCTTGACAAGCAATTCGAATTTGCGTAAAATATATTCTGTAATGGAATAAGTTCTGGGTATATCCAACAATATTTGGAGATAATTTTATGAATATATCCTGGCTGCGCAAATTTATTGTACCTGCCGGTTACTGCAACTATCTGAAAGCCGCAGAACGGCTGTTTATCAGCCAGTCGACCCTCTCCAAACATATCAAAGGCGAATGAAAAACCGACCGCTCTCATTGGCGGCACAGGCGGATTTTGAAGAATGAAAAATGCGGTCTTCTGCTGAAAGGAAGGAAACAAAATATGTATGAAGAAAACATTGCGGCACTGCAAAAAATCGTCGAAACCGATGGCATAATCCGCAACATTGCCTACCACCGTCTTCCGGACGGAACGCTGGACATCGAAGGAAACAAGAAGATCTGGAACCATGCGCTTGCCGGGTTTACTGTCACGCCTCTCTGGGAAAAGGGCGCGCCGGGATTTGATGATCGTGACCCTCTTCAAACCGAACCCAGCATTATCTTTGTCCCGGCGCCGGACAATGCGGCAAACCCGCCCAAAGGTACCGTTATCGTCGCCCACGGCGGCGGATTTGAAATCCGTACCGGATGTGAAGGAATGAATGTGGCATGGTATTTTCATCAGGCAGGATTCAATACTGCCATTCTCACCTACCGGCTAAAGCCTTACACCCGGTTTGACGCGATTGCCGATATGCAGCGGGCAATCCGGCTGCTGCGGGCAAAAAAGGAGGAGCTGCATATTACCGACACGGTCGCCGTCATGGGATTTTCTGCCGGCGGAATGCTGTCCGGCAACTGTGCAACCCACTATGACCTCGGAAATCCGGAAGCGGAAGACACTGTCGAACGTTTTTCCTGTAAACCTGACGCCTGTGTAATCGGATACGGTGCCTTTTCAATGACCGCTTTCCCAGGTCCGCTCTTTGCTCCCAGACCTTCCAAAGAGCAGCTGGAAGAAAACGTCTACCTCTCGATCGAACGCAATCTGACACCTGATACGCCGCCTTTCTTTATCTGGCAAACCAACGAGGACGATCCGCGCATCGGAATGACCCTTGCCTGGGAGCTTCAATGCACCGGTATTCCTTTTGAATTGCACTGTTTTCCCAATGGCGCCCATGGCCTCGCACTGGCAGACGGGCACAACGATCTTGCGACAAAAATCCCGCATCTGATGCACTGGGCTGAACTTTGTGCTGAATGGCTGAGAGATCAGGGGGTATAAAAATGAAACAATACACGTTTACCGAATGGATGCCGTTGGTCAGACCTCACGGGCGTCTGCTCCAGGGAGAAAAAGGGATCTGGTTCAACTGGAGCTGTTCCGGGTTTACCATTGCATTTACCGGCAGCAAGCTGCGTGCCTATCTCGTACCGATCGGCGAGCCTTCACCGGTTCAGCCGCCGCAGCAGCCGGTCATGGAATACCCCTACGCCGGCATTTCAGAAGACGGAGAAAATCTTTCCCGGCGTTTTATCTGCCGGGAAGAAGGCTGGTACACCCTCTTTGAAGGAGAAAAAGGCAGTCATAGTTTACGGCTGATCAAGCTTACCGAAAATATGCGGGGCAAACTGCTGCTCGCTTCGCTGGAAACGGACGGTACGCTGCTGCCGGTACCGGTTGAAAATAAGCCGCTGATTGAATTTATCGGCGACTCGATCACCTGCGGTTATGGAAACGAAGCGCCCGGACGGGATGAACCTTTCCGCCCGGAAGAAGAAAACGGCTGGATGTCCTTTGGCCCTCAGGCGGCACGAAGACTTGGAATGGAGTTTTCCTGCCTGTCGGTTTCCGGAATCGCCGTCAGCAAGTCTAAAAACGGGAAATTTACCTTTCCCTGTCCGCAAATGAATGCGCTTTATCCCTACACCGACCGGCTGATGGAGGAAAAGAGCGAAAAAACGCTTACAAAATGGGATTTCACTGCCCATCCGGCTGCTATTGTATTGATCAATCTGGGCACCAATGATGTAAATCCGATACGGTTCACTGACTCCCGGACAGAAGGAGACGAGGAAGAAGTCTGGTTTACAGAACAGTATCAGACCTTCCTGAAACAGGTTCGGTCGCTGAACAGGGATTGCCATATCGTCTGTACGCTGGGACCGCTGGACTACTATCTCTATGACCAGATCGAAAAAGCGGTCCGCAGATACCGGCAGGAAACCGGGGATCAAAAAATCACCGCTTTCAAGCTGACCGGTGTCAACCTGTTGACCGAAGGTTTCGGCGCCGATGGACATCCGTCTATGAAAACCCATAACCGTCTGGGAAAAGAACTGGCAGAACGTCTGATGCCGCTTTTATAAACAGGAAGAAAGGCTGTTAACAAGCAGCTGCACGCTTCACTGCCTCTTTCCACGCTTTTCGGTAAGCGTATCCGGAGATGGTTTTGGTGTATCATATCCTATCCGTTTCTGTAATATTTTTTCTGTGCGCGTCGCAGGAAAGTTGATCTCCGTGCTCATATTATTCCATCGTGCTTACCTTTTGTTTGGTTTGACCAGCTTATTTCACCGCAAAAAGAGCTTCAGGCACCCTTTTCAGGGCTTCCTGAAGCTCTTCCTTTTAGGCTTGTTTGCGACAAGCCCATTGATTTATGGAATCAAACAACCTGTATCCATCAAAAAGTCATGCAAGCGCCGGATCATCGGCTGTTGAAACATAATAATGCCATCCGGTATTCAGGCAGACCGCCGCAAGGTTTTCACCATACCCGGCACCCGCGTCCAGACAGATATGGTCGCCTTTTTCGCTGACGACGATTTTTCCGCGGTACTGATCCCCCAGCAGGAAGGTCGGCGTATGACCGGTGACGAGGATTTTACCGGGGAACGGGTTTTCCTGCGGCAATGTATGGGTAAAGAGCAGCTCTTCCGGCGTATACTCGCTAAGCGCTTTTCCGCCCTCGACCGGCGCCGCGTGCATCAGGATATAGTCCTTTCCGCCGGCGCGCACCTCTTCATAAAGCGAAAATTCCGACAGGTATTCCAGAACCTGCCGCCGCTGCTGAGGAGTCAGCTTGCGGTAGGCGTGCAGCGTCGCGGTACCCGAATCGGAAACCCACTTTGCCAGCTTGCGTTTGAGTTCAGGGGTCGGCATCTCGGCCTGTGCCTTTGCGGCGTCGGCAAGCGAATCAAGGGCATGGGCAGCCATATATTCATGGTTGCCGAGGATCGGGATGATATTCGGACGCATCATCATATCCTGCAAAACCTTAATACCATCCCGTCCGCGGTCGATGGTATCGCCGAGAATATAAACGGTGTCGGAGTTCCGAACCCCCAGTTTTTCCAGCATTTTCAGATAGGACTGATAGCAGCCGTGGATATCCGAAATGACGTAGATCATGAAAAGTCATCCTTTCGCCGCGCCGCCGTCATTTCGAGTCTCAAGGTGCGGCGCCTTGTTTATCATTTTATCCGTTTCTATTCTAACATATTCCTGCCATCGCTACAAGATAAAAGTGAAAAGTTTCTACAATATACTATTCTGTCGAAATAAAATTGTGATAATTGCACATGAAATATGTGAATTATTTATTTAGCAATACCTTTGACATTAAGCAATGATTATGTTAATATAACTATAGAATACAACTTTATTTTTCAATCCACCGCATTGAAGAATACGTTGTAACATGAAAGGAGTCGAAAGTTATGATGAAAAACAGCAAATCAAATCGCATCTTTAGTTGCCTTTTATCTTTGTCTTTGAGGTAACAATTTTATGAAACAAATTAGATTCTTCTGTGGTATATTCGCGATTCTGTCTCTCAGCGCATTGTCCGGATGTACAGCTGAAAAAGCTGATTTAGAGTATAAAGATGTTTTAAATAATGGCCTTGGGCTTTCTCAATCGGAGGTCGTCAGCCGCTATCAGATTGACGAATCTGTAATAGAAAAAGACCAAAGCGCTGATAAGGAAAGCTGGAGGCTTGCTGGTCAGGATAATCTGCTTGGGGACTATTCCGGTTCCGTTATTCTGACCTTTGAAGAAGATTCTTTGACCCGCGCAAATTTCTGCTTTTCCATCGACAACGATGAGCAACAAACTTGGCAGACATTAATGGATGTCTACGATGATATGTTGGAAACATTAGGAGAACCTAGCAGCAACTGGACATCACAGCAACCGTTCGGTCGTTTTGAAGACTATACTGATTTTCAGGAAACTGTTACGCCCTTGCTTGAAACGGAAGGTATGTATACCGAATCCAATAACTGGCTTCTGAGTGAGCAGACAGATTCAGATGGAGCGGATGCAAACAGAGCACAGCTTTCGCTTTCAATATTTGAGTCGGGAAATTCCACGATTGAACTGATTGTTTCCAGTCCGTAATCTATTATGAAAATTCGCTTCATCTGCCGGCAACCTGATAAAATGAAGCGTATTTTTTCAGGCTGTCGAAAAAGTTCAGGTTATAAGCGGCTTATTCAGAAATCCTACAGTTTACAAGTACACTGTAAGCTTTTTAAAGCAGGTCCAGGGCGGATGGTTCGCGCAGCGAACCGTGCCCTGGGCGCGCCTACGGCGCGCAACCCCTAAAAAAAACGTAGCCGTTGGCGCGGCAAGCGGCAACGGCGGAAAAAGAGAACGAGCGATTGGACTTTATCGACAGACTGTTATAATAGAGATAAAAAACAATTTGTGTACCGGGAGCGACAGGGAGGATGACAGAATGAAAAAATATATCTGGATAGCCGTATTACTGTTGTTATTATCTTCCTGCGGTTCAGTGCAGACAACAGAAGTCTCATCTTCTGCGCCATCGTCCGAAACGACCTCTGAGCCGTCGCCTTCCACCTCAGAACAGCCGGAGGAGGAAGCAAAAATACCAGGTTTTGACAAAATTCCCGGCGGCATCATCTACACCGGCAGCCAGAACGGCAGTTACCTCTTAAATGCGGACGGGCTGGTGGATATGGGGAATCTGACGCTGATCTATAACGCTGCCGACCGTACAAAGGCTTATTATATCAAGACCGCTGACGGAAGCCCGGACGGCGAGACAGCGCTTTTTGACAGCAGCGGCAATCAGCTGAGCGAATATGAAGCGCGAACCATTCAGATGGTTGCGGGAGATTATCTTGTACGCGGAAATTATGAGATCACCGAATCAGACGGATACATATTTTCGACCGACGCTGCATTTATTGACCTTGCGACCGGTGAGACGGTATGGGAACCGGGACGGTGTGTCGTCCGAAAGCTGGACAGCGGACGGCTGACCGTTTGTGTGCAGCAGGAGCCGGACGCAGTCCCGAAAACGCTGGTCGTCGACCTTGACGATCTGTCGGTGAAAAAGGAATTTGATGGATATTACGGAACGTCGGGCAGCTGGCAGTATACGCCTGTTCCGGAGAACAGCCTGCTGCTTTTTGATATGGATTATGAAAGCATCCAGCTGTATAATCTTTCACGGGATGAATTGTATCCCGATTATCGGCGGGCAGCCGGGGACGCGGTGCTGCTGGGCAATGAGGGCGGTTACCAGCTTTTATTGCCGGACGGCGAACTGATGCCGGTGAACGATGGAATGGAATACTGGTACTGGTCGGACAGCGTTCAGTATTGGCAGGAAAAGGACGGCAGCTATTATTGTACGGCAGCCTGCTACGGCGATATGATCCAGCCGGTGCAGTATGTTCAGTGCGACGACTATAATGGGCAGTATATTGTCGTCTGTCTCACCGATGGGACGCTGGATATCCTGACACGGGATGGAGAGCTTG
Organism: uncultured Clostridia bacterium; assembly: GCA_944385325.1. GTDB lineage: Bacteria > Bacillota > Clostridia > Oscillospirales > Ruminococcaceae > Faecivivens. The sequence goes on from CALWWT010000191.1 coordinate 6,801, forward strand.
TCAGCCATATCGAACCGGAAGAGGGAATCGACAGTTTTTCTGTCGGAGACGGCTGGGTGATGCGGCGTTCGGAGACAGGAGCCGGGCTGCTGGCACCGGACGGCAGAGAATACCAATTTGAAGGGCTGATGAATATCTGGCCGCTGTGTGAATCAGACGGGCAGCAGTATTTTTCGGCGCAGCAGAATGATTATACAATGAGTGTGGTGGACAAGGACGGCAATCTGCTGATCAGCGGGCTGAGTTCGGTTTACGCGCCGTCCAGGGAAGCCGGGCTGCTGGTCGTCATGCAAGACGAGCGGGTCGGGCTGATGGACCTTGAAGGGAACTGGCTGTGGAGAGAGCCGGAATGGGCATAAACCGGGATTTGTCAGACGGATACACAAGGAGTGATTTTAAATGAATAATGATCAGCAAAACAGGGAATTTGACAGGAAACTGCTGATTATTGCAGCGCTGGCGGTCGCGTTTTTATCTGTCATCTGATCAGATGGATATACAAATCAGACGAAGGGAAATGGGTGGAAATAGAATGCGCAGTCATTGTTCAAACAGGTTTTTTAACAGTAAACTTTTGCTCATTGCGGTATTGGCAGTTGCGATTTTGTCTGCCTGCGGGCAATCATCCACACCATCCGAAAGTAATTCACCAACAGAAATTTCTTCATCCACAGAAAGCTCATCTTCTGCATCGGAGACATCCGGCAGTAATCAGGACTCTTTATCATCCGCCGGCGAGCAGCAGGAAATATCCGCCGACAGTCAGCTTCCGGACGACGGGAAGCTCCGGGTTGCCGATTCACCGGATGAAAATGGCGGAACAACGGTTTTCTGCGGCAGTAAGATTGTCTATGATGGCGGCGGAACGGCAACCGCCTTTGACGGGACTGAATACTTTTATGTCCGCCGGATTGTCGAGGACGAATACAGGTCAACGGTTTATAATCGGGATGGTGAACAGCTGCTGGAAGTTCCGGGCGGTTATCCGCAGCTTGCAGGAAAATGGCTGATCTGCGGCGGAGATATGTACGGTACGTCGGAAACGACGGTTGTATACGATATCGAGACGCTTGAGCAGGTGACGCTGGGCGGAGACGGACAGCAGTCGCAGTTCTGTTTTGAGGTGAACGGGTATCTTTGTACCACTGCCTATGACTACGGCGCGACCGATACGACCATTTATAATGGCGAAGATCTCGCGGTTATTGCACAGTTTCCGGGCTGTTCGGCGTCTTCTGCCAGTGAGCTGGATGGATTTGTCAATCTGATGCGGTATGACGAGGCAAGCGGAGAAAGCCAGACGATCTATTATCGTCCGTCGGATGACCGGCAGTATAATAATGTACAATATGTTTGCGGACAGGATCTGATCACTGTCAAGACGGATGGTGATTATCAGGTTTACGATGTAACAACAGACGAAGTCATTGCCGAGGGCAAAAACTATTCCTATTATTCCGACACAGTCAAAATCTGGCGGGATTCTGAGGGAAATATGTGGGTTGACGCGCCCTGTTACGAGGGTGAAAAACAGGTTTCGATGGCATGGAGCGGCTGGAATACCGGCGACAGTTATGTGAATATCACCTGTCTTGATGGGAGCTTGGAGGTTCTCAGCCTGTCGGGTGAACTGGTCAACCGCCGGGATAAAGACGGAGAAAAGGCTCTGCTGTATGCCAATGACGGGATGATTATAGAAAATGCCGGCGATGGAAGTACACCCGGATTGACGCTGTATTTTCCGGATGGTCAGGAAAAGCGATATGAACAGTATAACTGGCTGAACGGTGTTTTGCCCGGAGAACTGATGGTCGGAAGCTATCAGTTTGGGAATAAGTATCTGTATGACCTGCTGGACATCGAGGGAAATGTATTGCTCCAAGGGTTGAGCAGTTATAGCTATCCGAAGGATGATGGTCCGTTTTATGTCAATAAAGGCTTTTCCTACGGATTTATGGATATAGAGGGCAACTGGCTCTGGAAGCGGAGTATTTTCAGTTCCGCCGTCGATGAAGCCGGTACGGTCTACTGGTAAAGGTGAAAGGAGAAAATTATGATGCGCAGATGGTTATCCATTGCACTGATTGCGGTACTGGGCGCGATGCTCTGCGGTTGTGCGCCGCAGACCGCACAGGAGAGTTCATCCAGTCAGACTGAGACATCCTCAGAGGCTGCACAGAGCGAAACTTCATCCGAACAATCTTCATCGGAGGAAGTTTCTACTGATGAATCGACAGCAGACGGGTCGGATACTTCAGCCCCGCCGCTGATGAGCCTGTCGGAATACCCGACAGTTGACGGTTCGACCGCGACGATGCCGCTGATGGCAGCGGTACTTGGCAAAGTCTGCGGGATTGACGCCGAACAGGCGGAGAGTCTGGTATATGCCAGCAAAACTTCCCAATCCTGGCTGGCATTGTCCAATGGAGATGCCGACCTGCTGCTTGTCTACGAAGCACCGGAAAGTACCAAAGAGCAGCTTGCGGCTGGTCCTGAACTGGAAGTCACTGCGATTGGACGTGACGCGCTGGTCTTTATCGTCAATGAGCAAAACCCGGTCAAATCACTGACCCAGGATCAGCTGCGGGATATCTATACCGGTACCGTCACAAACTGGGCAGAGATTGGCGGAACCGACCAGTCGATTGTCGCATTCCAGCCCGATGAGACGAGCGGCAGCCAGACATTGTTTGAAAACCTGCTGGTTGGTGACCGGGACCTGAGCCTGACCGACCCACCGACTGAACTCCGTCCCGGGATGATGGGCGCGCTGGTAGACGGACTGGCATCTTATAACAATGAAGGAAATGCAATCGGATATTCTGTGTATTATTATATCAGCGAGATGTACGCAAAACCTGGTCTGAAGCTGATCGGAGTGGATGGCGTCCAGCCGGAGTATGATACGATCGCGGATAGCAGTTATCCGCTGTGCAATGAATTTTATGTTGCAATCCGTGCCGATGAACCGGAGGACAGTCCGACCCGCCAGCTGTACAACTGGATTTGCTCGGAAGCAGGCAAACAGACGCTGATTGAAGCGGGATATGTACCTGCCGAGTAATTATAAGGTTTTTTCGTCAATTTTTTTATCAATCATCACATAGCTGTCACTTTTCTGCGGTATTCTGTATACATACACAGAAAAACGATCAACCAATGAAAAGAGGCGAGGTTCCCTGTACAACAGAATACACAGTCTGTACAGGCTATCGGCAGTGCTGGTAATCAGTCTGATGCTCCTGCTATGTCTGAGAGCGGGGAGTGTATCCGCTGCCGAAGGGTATGTCCGGACGGCAGATGCGCCGTCATCGTCTGAAGAAAGCAGCTATCCATTCGGCGAGATGCCGGACATGAAACTTCTGATGCAGGCGATGGATGTGATTGGTGATACACCGCTGGACTCCTTAAGTGAGCAGCAGCTGGACAAATTACAGCAATTGGGATTTGACCAGGAGATGCTCCGTGAAAACGCTGATTTATTGAAACAACTGATTGAACTGCCGCAGCAAGAATTGTCGCAGGACGAGTATCCCGCAGGCGGACAGTTCATTCCGATCATAGGTTTTGGCACAGCCGGACTGTTGGTGATCGGAGCCGGGACCGCAGTTTATCTGCATCACAGACGTTCCCGGAAATAAATATTGCCATACTTCTTACATTTCTCCCCAAAATGCACGCTGCGCCGGTAGATGCTGGAAAACCCAGTAAACACCGGCGCCCTGCATTTTATAGAGCTTGAAAAATGGGGTGCAATTCATTTCCGGCGTTTATGGCTTTTTACATACCACAAGAACGGAAAAGCCCCTGTACCATACTGGTACAGGGGCTTTCCCTGAAATAAAGGAGAAAGAGAAAAGAAAATGTCAAAAGTAATTATTCCTGATGTGCTTTTCTGGCAGCCTCGAAGAATTCGACATAATCAGCGATTACCTGAACCGACTGGTCAATGCCGATACGACCGCTGTTGATGCACAGGTCGTAGTTTTCAGCAACGCCCCATTTGCTGTGGGCATAGAAGCTATAATAGTTTGCACGCTTTTTATCCATTTTCTGGATTTCCTTAGCGGCGTTATTCATATTGATTTTATAGACGTTTGTAGCGCGTTCAATACGGTCATTCATATTAGAACGGATAAAGACATTAACGACATTATGGAATTCCTTGAGAATATAATCAGCGCAGCGACCAACAATAACGCAGCCGCCCTTAGCAGCGACATCCCTGATAATCTTAGTCTGTACCAAAAATACCTTATCATTCAGCGGAAGGTCAGCCATACCGGTGACACCATGCATAATACCAGGGCTGACGGAAAGGGTATACAGTAAGCTGCTGGATGCTCTTTCGTCGACCTTTTCAAAAATTTCCTTGCTGAAGCCGCTTTCCTCAACAGCGAGCTCAATGAGTTCACGGTCGTAAAAGGGAATATCAAATTTTTCTGCGAGTTTCTTGCCGATAAGACGACCGCCGCTGCCAAACTGACGGCTGATTGTAATAACTGTGCTTTTTGCCATAATAGCTACCTCCTGTCCAAACATGCAGGTTTCATAAGAAACCATTGTATCGTGCAGATACATGTACCGTTCAGATACAGGTCATAAAAGAAAAACTGTATGTAGATTTGGTACAATGTTATTATGCAACAAATCCATGCGTTTGTCAAGAGAAAAATGATAGTATTTATACAATTGGTGATATTGAAACTTGAATTTTGTTAAAATTATCCAAAAACAAATCTGCCAGCTTTGATAAATTCAAGCTGTCATGTCAGTCCCCGCGGGAAAATTTGACAAACAGGTGCGCGATTGGTATAATATTTGATGTATATGTAAAATTTGCCGCCCGGTGCGGAAGATTTAGGAGGCGCTTGAATGGCGAAAAAGAAGGAAGAATACGGTAACGAGAGTATCTCGTCACTCAAGGGGGCGGATCGTGTCCGAAAGCGTCCTGCCGTCATTTTCGGTTCAGATGGGCTGGAAGGATGCGAGCATTCCTTTTTTGAGATTCTGTCCAACTCAATCGACGAAGCCCGTGCCGGTTTTGGCAGCCGGATCATTGTAACGCGCTATCAGGACGGTTCGATGGAAGTCCAGGATTTTGGGCGGGGCGTTCCGGTCGACTGGAACCCAAAGGAGAATCGTTACAACTGGGAACTGGTGTACTGCGAACTGTACGCAGGCGGCAAATACCAGGATGGCGGAGATATGTACGAATTTTCTCTTGGTCTGAACGGGCTTGGCAGCTGTGCGACCCAGTACAGCTCGGAATATTTTGACGTCGAAGTTATCCGGGACGGATATCAGTATAATCTCCATTTTGAAAAAGGAAACATTGCCGGCAAGATGGAGAAAAAGCCGGTCACAACCCGAAAGACGGGTACCCGTCAGCGCTGGAAGCCCGACCTTGAAGTATTCACCGATATCGGCATTCCGACCGAGTATTTTCTGGACACGATCAAAAAGCAGGCGGTTGTAAACCCTGGCGTTGTCTTTGAGTTTGTCGATAAAAGCGGTGACAAGCCGGTCAAGACCGAGTTCTGTTATGAAAACGGCATTTCCGATTATCTTGCCGAGATTGTCGGAGAGAATGCGCTCACCCAGCCGGAATACTGGGAAGCGGAACGTGTTGGTCGCGACCGTGAGGACAAGGACGACTATCGGGTAAAGCTTTCGGTTGCGATGTGTTTTTCCAACCGTGTCAAGCACACAGAATATTATCACAACTCCAGTTTTCTGGAATACGGCGGAAGCCCGGAGCGTGCGGTGCGTCAGGCGTTCACTTCGCAGATCGACGCCTACCTCAAATCAAGCGGCAAGTACCTCAAAAATGAGAGCAAGATCACCTTTGCCGATGTTGAAGACGCGCTGGTGCTGGTATCGTCTTCCTTTTCGACCCAGACCTCTTACGAGAACCAGACCAAAAAGGCGATCACCAACAAGTTTATTTATGAAGCCATGACCGAATTCCTCAAGCATCAGCTGGAGGTTTATTTTATTGAAAACCCGGTCGACGCTGCCCGGATTTCGGAGCAGATCCTGATCAACAAGCGCAGCCGCGAGAACGCCGAAAAGACCAAGCTGAACATCAAGAAGAAGCTGCAGGGAAATATCGACCTGACCAACCGTGTCCAGAAGTTTGTCGACTGCCGCAGCCGCGACACTTCCAAGCGTGAACTGTATATCGTCGAAGGTGATTCGGCACTGGGCAGCGTAAAATTGTCGCGCGACTCTGAGTTTCAGGCGATCATGCCGGTACGCGGTAAGATTCTGAACTGCCTGAAAGCCGACTATGACAAGATTTTCAAGAGCGAGATCATTACCGACCTGCTCAAGGTTCTCGGATGCGGTGTGGAGGTCAAGAGCAAATCCAACCGTGAGATTTCGTCGTTTGACCTGTCGGCGCTTCGATGGAGCAAAGTCGTCATCTGTACTGATGCCGACGTCGACGGCTTCCAGATCCGGACGCTGATTCTGACGATGCTCTACCGGCTGACACCGACGCTGATTGAAAAGGGATATGTCTATATTGCCGAGTCGCCGCTGTACGAAATTACCACCAAAACGCGGACGTATTTTGCCTATAATGAGGTCGAAAAGGACGAGATTCTCGGCATGATCGGGGACGCGAAGTACACCATCCAGCGCTCCAAGGGTCTTGGTGAGAACGATCCTGAGATGATGTGGGTTACCACCATGAACCCGGAGACACGGCGTGCCATCAAGGTCATGCCGTCGGATGTAGAGGAGACCAGCCGGTGGTTTGATCTGCTGCTGGGTGATGACCTGCAGGGGAGAAAAGACCAGATCGCCCAGCATGGTCATGAATATCTTGACCTGGCAGACATTTCCTGAGGACAGTTACGAAAGGAACGTTTGGATAAATGGCAAAACGAGAGAAAAAGGCACCTGAACGCCGGTCCTCATCCCAGTCGGACGCGTGGATCAAAGATGCGGGCGTAGTGGTCGAGCAGCCGATTGTCGACACCCTTCAGGTGAACTACATGCCTTATGCGATGAGTGTCATTATATCGCGTGCGCTGCCGGAGATCGACGGTTTCAAGCCGTCCCACCGGAAACTGCTCTACACGATGTACAAGATGGGCTTATTAAGCGGCGGCAGGACAAAATCTGCCAACGTCGTCGGTCAGACGATGCGTCTCAATCCGCACGGCGACGCGGCGATTTATGAGACGATGGTGCGGCTGACCCGCGGAAATGAAGCGCTGCTGCACCCATATGTTGATTCAAAAGGTAACTTCGGCAAAGCTTATTCGCGGGACATGGCGTATGCCGCATCGCGATATACCGAGGTAAAACTTGAAAAGATCGCTTCCGAGCTTTTCAGGGATATCGACAAGGACACGGTCGACATGGTGCCAAACTACGACAATACCATGACCGAGCCGTCGCTGTTTCCGACCACCTTCCCGGCGGTTCTGGTCAATTCCAATGTCGGTATCGCCGTATCGATGGCCAGTTCGATCTGTTCGTTCAATCTGGCAGAAGTCTGCGAGACGACAATTGCACTGATTCAGAACCCGAAAGCGGATATCACCGAAACGCTCAAAGGTCCGGATTTTCCGGGCGGCGGCAGTATTCTGTATGACGCGGACGAACTGTCGAAGATTTACGAGACAGGCCGCGGAAGTGTGCGGGTGCGCGCCCGGTATCGATATGACGCATCTGCCGGATGCATTGAAGTCACCCAGATTCCGCCGTCCACGACGACCGAAGCGATCATCGACCGGATGATCGACCTGGTCAAGGCTGGCAAGCTGAAAGAGGTCAGCGACGTTCGTGATGAAACTGACCTTTCGGGCTTGAAACTGGCGATTGAAATCAAGCGTTCGGTTGACCCGGACAAGCTGATGCAGAAGCTGTACAAGCTGACGCCGGTGGAAGACCCGTATGCCTGCCACTTCAACGTGCTGATCGACGGGATGCCGCAGGTTCTGGGTGCGCGCGGAATCCTGCTGGAATGGATACGTTTCCGGCAGAAATGTGTCCGGCGCCGGGTGAATTTTGAGCTTGCCCGGCAGCGGGACAAGCTGCATCTGCTGGAAGGTCTGTCGAAAATCCTGCTGGACATCGACAAGGCGATCAAGATCGTACGGGAGACCGAGAATGAAGCGGATGTTGTTCCCAACCTGATGATTGGGTTTGGGATTGACGAGGTACAGGCGGAATATGTCGCGGAAATCAAGCTGCGCCACCTCAACCGGGAGTATATCCTTTCCCGGCTGGAAGAAATCCAGGGGCTGAAAACGTCGATTGCCGACCTGGAGGAGACAGCCGCCAGTGACCGTAAGATCAACCGTGTCATTGTCAGCGAACTGCGGGAGGTTATTAAGAAGTACAGCCAGCCCAGAAAGAGCCTGTTTATCTATCCGTCCGACCTTGTTGAGTACGAGGAAGAGGACGAGACACCGGATATAACCGTAAACCTGTTTGTGACGGTCGAAGGGTATGTCAAAAAGATTACACCGCAGTCCTTGCGGATGTCTGGTGCCCAGAAACTCAAGGAAGGGGACGAGATTCAGCTGCACGCCGAGGTGAGCAACAAGTCGGATCTTTTGCTGTTTACCGACCGCTGTCAGGTGTACAAGTATAAGCTCTCTGACCTTCCGGAAACCAAAGCGAGCGTGCTGGGCGATTATCTGCCGACCCGGTGCGGCTTTGACGAAGGGGAACGGTATTTGTTCTGCGTGGTGACATCGGATTATTCGGGAGACATTCTTTTCTTCTTTGAAAACGGCAAGGTTGCGCGGGTACCGCTCGCATCGTATGAGACCAAGACCAACCGCCGCAAGCTGCAAAAGGCTTATTCCGATAAATCGCCGCTGGTTGCCCTTTACCCGGTGCAGGATGGGAAAGAATACGTCCTTGCCTCGTCCAACCGCCGGATGATTCTGAATCCGGGCATGATCTCGGTCAAGACGACACGCGATACCCAGGGTGTCGCGGTCATGACGCTGAAAAAGAATGCCAAACTGGAATCTGTCGAGGTTCTCACCGAATCCACCTTCAAAAACCCGCATCGTTACCGCGCAAAGACGATACCGGTTGCCGGTTCGCTGCTGCGTCAGGAGGATGTCGGCGAACAGCTGTCGCTGGACGGCAGCGGCAGCGAGGAAACCACCTGATGACGGGATACCGCTGTGTGAACGGTATTGTCCGGGTGGATATCCACAATATGTACGCGCCGGACGCGAAGAAATTCCTTGAACGGCTGTTGAAAACGGTCGGAAGTGAAGTCCGTGAGATCGAAGTGATCCATGGGTTTCACGGCGGCACGGTATTGCAGCATCTTGTTCGCGTGGAAGTCCGCAGCAAAAGGATTTTGCGGCGGGGAATCGGACTGAATCCCGGTGTGACTGTCTATTATCTTAAATAGTTATGTATCAAAAAATGCCGCTGTGCTGACGGATAAAACCCGAAGCAGAGCGGCTTTTGTTATTTACTGGTTTTGCGATTCAGATGTGATCAGATAGTCCTGATATCGGAACAAACTTCTTTTTGGAACAGTCGCGTCAACCCGGACGCCGTTTTCGGTATATTCTTCCCGCAGGATGCTGCCTTCTCTGCGGATAACATCGGTCAGGCCGCCGTTTTGATAGGGGATCAGCAGCTGTACCGTCGTTACCGATTCGGACAGGCAGTCGCAGATCATATGCATCAGCCGGTCGATGCCACGCTGCTGGGCAGCCGAGATAAACACCTGCCGGACACCCTGAACGGGAATCGTTTCGGCAGCAGCGGCAGAAGTCGGGTCAAGGTCGATCTTGTTAAATACGGTAATCCGCGGGATATCGCCGCACCCGAGTTCATCCAGCACTTGACCGGTAACCTCCAGCTGTTCCCGGCAGTAAGGGCTTGCATAATCGCAGACGGTCAGAATCACGTCCGCTTCGACCGCGACTTCCAGCGTCGAATGAAACGCTTCGACCAGTCCATGCGGCAGCCGTTCGATCAATCCGACGGTATCGATAATAACCGCCTGCTGACCATCCGGCAGTTTTAATTCTCTTGCCGTCGGGTCAAGGGTTGCGAAAAGCTGGTCTTTGGCGTAGATATCCGCACCGGTCAGGAGGTTTAAAAGGGTCGATTTGCCGACGTTGGTATAGCCGACGATCGCAATCACCGGGACACCGCTTTTCTGCCGTTTGCGCCGCATCAGACCACGGCGTTTTTCCATCTCTTTCAGCTGGAGCTCGAGTGCATGGATTCTTCTGCGGATATACCGCCGGTCGGTTTCCAGCTTGGTTTCACCGGGACCTCTGGTGCCGATGCCGCCGCCCTGACGGGAGAGGACGTTGCCAGCACCGATCAGCTGGGGAAGGCGGTATTTCTGCTGGGCAAGCTCGACCTGAAGTTTACCTTCAGCGGAAGTGGCGCGTCCAGCGAAGATATC
>CALWWT010000192.1 GCA_944385325.1 uncultured Clostridia bacterium
CGCTCGCCTGCTTAAGTGCCGGTGCAAGCGTCTGCCATGTGGACGCGTCCCGTGGAATGGTTCAGTGGGCTAAGGAAAACGCTGTCCTTTCCGGACTGGCTGACCGTCCGGTACGCTGGATTGTAGACGACTGTGAAAAGTTTATCCAGCGTGAAATCCGCAGAGGACATCACTATGACGCAATTATTATGGACCCGCCTTCCTATGGCCGCGGTCCGAATGGTGAGGTATGGCAGCTGGAGGAAAAGGTCTATGATCTGGTCAGCCTCTGCTGCGGCGTATTAACCGAAAATCCACTGTTTGTTGCGCTCAGTTCCTACAATACTGGGCTGTCGGCGTCGGTTATGGCCTATCTTTTGGGTGTGACGGTCGGTGCACAGAATGGCGGAAAGGTGATGGCGGACGAAATCGGGCTGCCGGTTACGGCAAGCGGACAGGTTTTGCCCTGTGGCTCGGTCGCTGTCTGGTCGAAAGAAGATATTGAAAATATGTAAAGCATATACACTTTACATTTGCTTTTGAGGGTGATCGAATGGGAGAAGAGAAGGAAATCCGGGTTTCCGGGCTGGAATTTGCCTATCCCGGCGAAGAACCGGGAATGCCGGGACATATCGTGCTGAAGGGGCTGGATTTGCAGATCCCCAGAGGACAGTTTGTCGCGGTTTTGGGGCACAACGGTTCGGGAAAATCGACATTGGCCAAACATTTCAATGCTATTTTGCTTCCGACTTCCGGTGATGTGGTTGTCTGCGGGATCAATACCAAAGACGAAGAACGGCTGTTTGACATCCGTCAGCAGGTCGGGATGGTCTTTCAGAATCCGGACAACCAGATCGTTGCAACGATTGTGGAAGAAGATGTCGCCTTTGCACTGGAGAATCTGGGAGTAGAGCCGTCGGAAATCCGCCGCAGGGTTGATGAGGCGCTCAAAGAGGTTGACATGTACCAATATCGGGAGCACGCTCCGCATCAGCTTTCCGGCGGACAGAAACAGCGTGTCGCGATTGCCGGTATATTGGCGATGCGTCCAGATTTTATCGTACTGGACGAGCCGACTGCCATGCTTGATCCGCGCGGACGCAGTGAGGTTTTGCGTACCATCCGGGAACTGAACCGGGATTATCATACAACGGTCGTATTGATTACCCATTATATGGATGAAGCGGTCCAGGCGGAACGGGTTGTTGTGGTTGACGGCGGAAAGATTCTGCGGGACGGCACGCCCAGAGAGGTGTTTACCGAGGTGGAACTGCTCAAGAGCGTTGGATTGGATGTACCACAGGTGACAGAACTCGTGTACGAACTGCGTCAGGCGGGAATAGAGCTGCCGCAGGATATTCTGACAGAGGATGAGTGCTATCAGGCACTGAAAAAACTGCTGTCTGCTTCGGCAAATAAACGATAAAGGAAGGCGGATTGGGATTGGTTATTTCCACAGAGCATTTGACCTATACCTACAGTCCGGGAACGCCGTTTGAAAAGGTGGCTGTCAATGACGTTTCGCTCACGATTGGAAGCGGCGAGATGGTCGGCGTCATCGGGCATACCGGTTCGGGAAAATCAACATTGATTCAGCACTTGAATGGGCTGCTCAAACCGACTTCCGGCAGGATTTTGCTGGATGGACGGGATATCTGGGGCGAAGGCGTAAAGATTCGCGATGTCCGGTTCAATGTTGGGCTGGTTTTTCAGTACCCGGAGTATCAGTTGTTTGAAGAGACGGTATATAAGGATATTGCGTTTGGTCCTAAGAATATGGGGCTGGATGATAAGGAGATCGATAAGCGGGTGCATGAGGCGGCAGAGTTTGCCGGGCTTTCGCCGGAACTGCTGGATAAAAGCCCGTTTGAACTTTCCGGCGGTCAGAAGCGGCGGGCAGCGATTGCAGGTGTCATCGCGATGGAACCAAAGATCCTGATTCTGGACGAACCTGCGGCAGGTCTTGACCCGCGCGGGCGCAACCGTATCCTCAATCAGATCAGGGAATATCATGCATTCACTGGGAATACCGTCCTGCTGGTATCCCACAGTATGGAAGATGTCGCGAATTTTGCGGATAAGATTCTGGTTATGAGCAATGCAAAGGTTTTTGCGTACGATACGGTGGAAAACGTCTTTGCCCGCAGTGAGGAACTGCGGCAGATAGGTCTGTCGGTTCCGCAGGTGACCAATGTTTTCCACAGGCTGCTGGCTGACGGATTAGACGTGCCCAAAAATGTTTATACGGTCGGATACGCCAAAAAGAAGCTGCTGAGAATTTTGCAGGGTGGGGAGGACAGCGAATGATCAGAGATATTACGATTGGTCAGTATTTCCCGGGACATTCTCCTGTCCACCGGATGGACCCAAGAATGAAACTGATTCTGACAATTTTTTACATTGTCGTGTTGTTTTTTGTATCCAACCCGTTTGGATTTATCCCTGCTGTTTTCTTTCTTGTATGCTGCTATCGGGTCGCGCGGATTCCGGTCAAGATGATTGCCAAAAGCATCAAGCCGATTCTGCCGATTATTATCTTTACCGGTATACTGAATCTGCTGTTTATCACCGGTGAGTCGGTCATTTTTACATTTGGACCGGTTCATGTTTCCTGGCAGGGTATCTATACTTCGGTCAAAATGGCGCTGCGATTGATACTTTTGATTGCGGGAACATCGCTGATGACCTATACGACCTCGCCGATCGCGCTGACCGATGCAATTGAACAGCTGCTTTCACCTTTGAAAGTCGTGCATTTTCCGGCACATGAGCTGGCGATGATGATGTCGATTGCACTGCGGTTTATTCCGACGCTTGTCGAGGAAACGGATAAGATCATGTCTGCCCAGAAGGCACGCGGCGCGGATATGGAAAGCGGCGGACTGATTCAGCGGGCAAAATCGCTGATTCCGGTCATGATACCGCTGTTTATTTCTGCTTTTCGGAGAGCAGAGGAGCTTGCGCTGGCGATGGAATGCAGATGCTACCATGGCGGCGAGGGAAGAACCCGAATGAAACAGCTCCGGTATACCCGGCTGGATTTTACGGCGCTTGGAATATCGGTTTTGCTGCTGGCGGTGATCATCGCTCTGAACCTGATACCAATGCCTTTCCTCGACTGGCTGATCTAAGGAGGGATTCGGTTGCGCAGGCTGCTGTTTGAGGCGGCATACCAGGGAACCCGGTACCATGGCTATCAGGTACAGAAAAACGCTGTGACGGTTGCGGGAACCATCCAGGATGCTGTCGAAAAGGTATGGGGAAGCCGGGAGGGAATTACTGGTTGTTCGCGTACCGATACAGGCGTCCACGCACGCCAGTTCTTTTTTCATATGGATACCGATCATACGATTCCGACGGATGCGGCTGTCCGGGCACTGAATGTCAATCTGCCTGGAGATATCGCAATATTGTCCTGCCGGGAGGTTGCGTCTGACTTTCATGCACGCTATAATGTCTGTTATAAGGAATATACCTATCAGATCTGGAACAGTGCGGTGAAGAATCCTTTTCTGGATGGATTGGCGATGCATCATAAATATCCGCTTGATGTGGAGCGGATGCATACCTGTGGACAGGAATTTGTCGGGACGCATGATTTCAGAGGGTTTTGCAGTACCGGAAGTAAGGCTAAACCAACTGCATTGGATGGCGGAGAATCCACTATCCGTACAATATACAGCTTTGAAGCAGAGCGGCAGGGTGATATGGTTTTGCTGCGGGTATGCGGGAACGGCTTTTTGTACAATATGGTACGGATTATGGTCGGAACGTTGTTGATGGCGGGTCCTTATCAGCTGCGCCCGGGAGAGCTGACTGCAATTCTTGCGGGAGGTGACCGGGCTGATGCCGGAATAACTGCTCCTGCTGCCGGGCTTTATCTGACAAAAGTATCTTATCTTCCTTTTGAAGGAAAGGATGGTGGTCCAAACGGCTAAGTTTTTTGGTAAACGGGAGAAGAAGAATCCTTATGATTTTGCTGCCTACCGCAGAAATCTGAAAATAAAAAAAATACAGAGAATCATCCTGACCGTTATGTCGCTGGTCATCATCCTGGTCATGGTTATTCTGGGCATCTATCTGAACCGGAACTATGATGTCAATAATTTGGCACAGAATCTGACCGGCAATAAGGTAGAGACCGGTACTGTACAAAGCAGCGGCTTTCCGGTTTCGCTTGTCGGTGAGGTTCCACAGGAATTGGTGGTTTCGGGCAATTCGCTGGTGCTGCGGACGACAGATGAAATCATCTTCTTTGACAATGGCGGCAGTACCCAGCACAGTTTTACCCATCGGTTTACAAACCCTGTCATGAAACCGGGGTCCAGCCGGCTGATGACGTATGACCGCGGCGGTTACAGCTATCGAATCGATTCCAGTTCCGGGCTGCACTATACCGGACGGACCGAATCGACGATTTTGACCGGTGCCATCAGTGGTCGCGGGTCCTATGCGCTGGCTGTTTCAGAAACACGGTATGCCGGCAGTGTAATAGTCAATAGCCGTACCAATGAAGAGATCCTGCGCTGGTATTCGGTCAGCGACCAGATAGTCGATCTGGCATTTTCGACCGATGGTTCCCAGTTGGCAATTGCCTGCGTCGGGTTTGAAAACAACGCGCTGATTGCAAAGGTGTACATACTGGATGTCAGCACTTCTACAACCAAGGAAAAAGCAGTGATTTCCTTTGAAGGTGCGCTTCCGATAGCGCTCGACTACAAGTCGGATGATTCGATTCACCTGCTGTGTGATACCTTTGTCGGTGTGATTTCACCGGATCTGGAAAAAACTGAGGTCAGTTTTTCCAATTCTGTATACCGCTATGTATTTACGCCTACCCGTACGATTTTGCTCAATACTGATACAAGTGCGGTTTACTTTACGCTGACCAGTATTGACCGCAGCGGTAATAAAGAGGATGTTCAGATCAAGGGCGGCGGAAATGATATTTGTGTGGATGACAGCGGGAATATTTATCTTCTTGAAAAGTCGTCCATCCTGACGTTTGATTCGTCGCTGGAGCTGAAAAAGGAACTGGCGACGGATACTTCGGTTTTCGCAATAGCAGCGCTTGGAAACAAGCTGTATCTGCTGAGTGATATCCAGCTGGGAAGATGGGAAGATATGGTCCCCTGAACCGAGACAGGTTGACTGGCAGAGGATTTATCTGTCGGGAATCCGGAAGATATTTCTATAGAAGATGGGAGGAATGGAGATGGGCAATATATCTGTGACCAGCGTTCTTTTGGATGTCATGGTCATATTGATTGTCGGAAGCTTCGTCTGGTTTGGAATCCGGCGCGGTTTTCTGGTCACGCTGGTTAATTCCTGCGGACGGCTGATCAGTTGTATCGGCGCGTATATTGGAAGCCGTGCGCTGGCAACGACGATCTATCAGGTGTATATCCGTGAACGGCTGATTGATTCGGTTGCAGGGGCGGTGACCGATAATTTTTCTGAATACGATATTTCCATGCAAGTTTCAACAATCATGCAGGAAGTACCCGGAATCATTCGGAATATGGTTTATGGTGTGTTTGGTGATACCTCCAGCCTGGCAGGGCAGATCGGGGATACACTGAATGGAACAATTGAATCAGCTGCTACACAGGTGGTAGATCAGATTATCTATCCGGTTGTGTATGTCGTATTGCAGAGCATCCTGTTTTTGCTGCTGTTTTTCTGCCTGAAGATCGTTATCGGCGCGCTGAGCGAAACACTGCGCAATATCCGCAAATGTTTGCTGATTGGCGTACCGGATATGCTGGCAGGCGGCGTGTTGGGATTTTTGGAAGCTATACTTTGTGTATTTGTCATCGTAGTGTTTATCAGATTGCTGGTCTATGCAAGCGGCGCGCAGATACCGTTTTTGAGTAACGACGCGATAGAGTCGACCAAGCTTTTCAAGATCTTTTATAATGCAAGCCCGTTCAGTGGGCATTGGAACGCTTTGTAACTTTTACGAATTGGTTACTTTTTTTTCATGTTTCGATACTGATATCGTACAGGAATTGGCGTATAATAATATGTAAGCTTTATGATTTGCAAAGCTGTCCTGTATCTGGAGAAAGGAATCGTTTTGGAATGGATATGTTATGCTGTAAATGTAAAAAACGGCCGGCTGTCCTGTTTATGTCTAAATTTGACGGCAAAGAAACGGTAAATGAAGGCTACTGTCTCAAATGTGCCTCAGAACTTGGACTGCCGCAGGTTAAGTCGATGATGGACAGCCTCGGTATCTCGCAGGCTGATCTTGAAAACTTGGATGAACAGCTGGAAAACGGAATGTTTGAGCTGGGCGGAGCGGATACCATGCCGCCGTTTTTACAGAAGATGTTTAATTCGGATGGCTCGGGTGATTCGATTGTCCCGGCTGCCGATGATGAACCGACTTCGGACGGTCTGCCGCGGGAGCGCAGTACCGGAGCGAAAAACCGTGATAAAAAGAAAAGAAAATATCTTGATAATTTCTGCGTCAATCTGAATGAGAAGGCAAAAAGCGGTCGGATGGATCGGATTATCGGTCGTGATAAAGAAATTTATCGGGTGGAACAGATTCTGTCCCGCCGTCAGAAGAATAACCCCTGTCTGATCGGTGAGCCGGGCGTTGGTAAGACGGCGATTGCAGAGGGGATCGCTCAAAAGATCGTTTCGGGGGATGTGCCTTTCCGCTTGCTGGATAAGGAAGTTTATCTGCTGGATATGACCGCGCTGGTCGCAGGTACCCAGTTCAGAGGGCAGTTTGAAAGCCGCGTTAAAGGACTGATTGACGAAGTCCGGGCGAAGGGAAATGTCATTCTGTTTATCGATGAGGTACATACCCTCGTCGGAACCGGTGACTCAGAAGGTTCGATGAGCGCCGCAAATATTCTCAAACCTGCGCTTTCTCGTGGTGAAATCCAGGTAATCGGTGCAACCACCTTTACCGAATACCGCAAGAATATTGAAAAGGATGCCGCGCTTGAACGCCGTTTCCAGCCGGTCAGCGTGGATGAGCCGACGGTTGCACAGACGATTGAAATTCTGAGAGGAATTGTTGAATATTATCAGCAGCACCATAAGGTGTATATTCCGGATGACATTCTGATTGCTTGTGCCAACCTTTCGGAACGGTATATAACCGACCGTTTTCTGCCGGATAAGGCAATCGACCTGCTGGATGAGTCGGCAGCCTGTGCATCGATTAAGAGCACCGTGCTGACCGAGGTGGAAAAACTCAACCGTCAGCTCAAGGAGCTGACCGACCAGGAACAGGAACTCACCTCTGCAAGTGAAATGGACTATGAGGCCATTGCCAAGGTTAAAGGCGGTATCATCACCGTTAAGGAACAGCTCAAAGAGCTGGAACCGCAGGTAAAAGATGTCCGTGTTACAATGGATGATGTTGCAAGGGTTATCGAACTGTGGACCGGTATTCCCGCTGAAAAGATCAGCGAGGATGTTGGGGCAAAGATGCGCAGTCTGGAAGCTGAACTGAAGTCTCGCATTATCGGTCAGGATCAGGCAATCGAAGCGGTGATCGCCGCGATCCGCCGTTCCAAGGTTCATCTGTCCGCCAGAAAGCGCCCGGCTTCGTTTATCTTTGTTGGTCCGACCGGCGTTGGAAAAACCGAACTTTCCAAAGTGCTCGCTGAAGGTCTGTTTGACAACAAGGTTGACCCGCTGATCCGGGTGGATATGTCGGAATATATGGAAAAGCACACCGTTTCCCGTCTGATTGGTTCGCCTCCCGGATATGTCGGATTTGACGAGGCTGGTCAGCTGACGGAAAAGGTCCGCCGCCGTCCGTATTCGGTCGTGTTGTTTGACGAGATCGAAAAGGCGCATCCGGATGTCATGAACATTCTGCTTCAGATTCTGGATGAGGGAAGAATTACCGACGCACAGGGGCGTACTGTAAATTTCGAGAATACCGTTGTAATTATGACCAGTAATGCCGGTTCCAGTGACAAGACGGGTATTGTCGGATTTAACAAGACGCAGGCGGAGATTTCCAGAGAAAAGGCGCTGAACGCACTTTCACAGTTTTTGCGTCCCGAGTTTTTGGCGCGTGTGGATGAGGTTATTGTCTTCAATCCGCTGTCGGAAGACTCGCTGTGCAAGATTGCCGACCTTGCAATGAAAGAAATGTCCGGTCCGCTGGCAGATCTGGGCTACAGCTTTGCATATGATGAAAAAGCTCTGCGTCTGCTGGCACGCAAGGGCGGTGGAAAGTACGCTGCCCGTGACTTGCGCAGTACGATTCGCCGTGAGGTGGAAGACCGGATTGCTTCCTTGATTCTGGAAGGTCTGCCCGGCAAAAAGCAGGTCTTTGTTTCGGCTGACGAGGAGAATATTCTGGTTACGTTCAGTTGAGCATTTATTGGAAGGACGCCGTATTTGCGGTGTCCTTTCTTGTTGTTATCTGAAAAATGTAAAAAAAACATTAAATATATGAATAAAAAGTAAATAAAATCGTCCAAAGACAGAAAAATCTGCTACAATAATCAAGATAGGCGCATCGCGCCATACGACAGAATACTTCCTGCCAGGCAGGAGAAAGGCTGAATATTATGCTCAGAAGCATGACCGGATATGGAAGAGGGCATCAGGTAGTTGGAAATTATGACATTACCGTAGAGGTAAAGTCGGTCAACCATCGTTATTTTGAATTTTCTTCCCGTATTCCCAAGGCGTACCAATTTCTTGAGGACAAGATCAAGTCTGCTGTTCAGAGCGGCTGTTCCCGCGGTAAGGTTGAAGCTTCGGTTTCGATTCAGCTGATCGGCGGTGGGGAAAATGAAGTTACCCTCAACCTTGATATTACCCGTGGATATCTGGAAGCGCTGCGCAGCAGTGCCGGAGAACTTGATCTTCTGGACGATCTGCGGCTTTCCGATCTGATACAGTTTCCGGATGTGTTTACCGTCCGTAAACGGGAACTTGACCCGGAAGAGATATGGGAAGCTGTTCGAGGTGTCGCGGAAGAAGCAGTTGCCGCTTTTGTCCGGATGCGGGAAAAAGAAGGCTTGCAGCTGAAAGCCGATTTGAACAGCCGGCTGGAGAATATTGCCCGGACGCTTACCTTTATTGAAGAACGCGCACCGCAGCTGAAAGAAGAATATTATAACCGTTTGTATCAGAAGATTTCCGAACTGTTGGCAGATAAAAATATCGATGAGACTCGCTTGGTTACTGAAGCGGCAATTTTTGCCGACCGGGTCGCAATCGATGAGGAAACTGTCCGCCTGCGCAGCCATTTGCAGCAGTTTGCGGAATTTTTGGAAACCGATCAGCCGGTCGGACGCAAACTGGATTTCCTGGTGCAGGAGATGAACCGGGAAACCAATACCATTGGTTCCAAGTGCCAGGATGTGGATATTACCCGCCGGGTTGTGGACATAAAATCGGAGATTGAAAAGATTCGGGAACAGATCCAGAATCTTGAGTAATCAGATGAAAGGGATGAGACAGATGAAACTGATCAATATTGGTTTTGGCAACATGGTATCTGCAGGACGTATTATCACCATTGTCAGCCCGGAATCGGCACCGATCAAGCGGATTATTCAGGATGCCCGTGACAACGGCGTGCTGATTGACGCGACTTATGGACGGCGTACCCGTGCGGTCATTGTCATGGACAGCGGTCATGTCATTCTGTCCGCAATCCAGCCGGAAACGGTTGCTAACCGTTTTGTCCAGAATGATGAGATGGAAGAGGAGAATGAAGATGAGTAAAGGCATTTTACTGGTTCTGTCCGGACCATCCGGCAGCGGCAAGGGTACGATACTGGGCGAATACAGCAAGGATCATCCGCTGTATTTTTCAGTATCCAATACCACCCGTTCGCCTCGTCCGGGAGAGATTGATGGGGTTCATTACCATTTTATCTCCCGTGAGGAGTTTGAAAGCAAGATCGCATCCGGCGGAATGCTGGAATATGCGCAGTATTGCGACAACTATTATGGAACGCCTCGTGACAAGGTTGAAGAACAGACTGCAAAAGGCGTCAATGTCATGCTGGACATTGAGACGCAGGGTGCAATGAATGTTCGTGCTGCCTGCCCGGAAGCGGTGCTTTGCTTTGTTGTACCGCCTTCGATGGAGGTACTGCGCCATCGTCTGACCGGACGTGGAACCGAAGACGAGGAAACTGTCAACAAGCGTCTCAGTCAGGCGCTTAATGAAATCCGGCTGATCGACAAGTACGACTTTGTCGTGATCAATGACGCACTGGAAGACGCGGTCGCAGAGTTTGCTGAGATCGTGGCTGTTTCCCAGGCTGCCGCTTCCGGGACACTTACCCCTGAGCAGCAGCAGACCATGAACAATCTGAAAGAAAAATCCGCCGCCTTGAAGGCAGCTGTCAAAAAGGAGTTTTTATTATGATGCACAGACCTTCCGCACCCGAACTGCTCAAACCCGGACAGAGCTATTACTCTCTCGTTGTTGCCGTTGCTAAACGTGCAAGAGAGATTTCCCAGATCGCAGACGACAACCACGATATCCTGACCGAAAAACCGGTCAAGATGGCTGTTGAAGATTTTTCCAAAGGTCGCTATAAAATGATTGAGAGTGAAGATATCGGTGTTATCCATGAGCGTGCGATCACTTCCGCTGACGCTGCTGATCTGGACGATACTATTCTTGAATAACAGCAAATATCTGTATACAGGGCAGCAGGAGGGATGAAAAATGGCGCTGGTGGCACAGGTTGCAGTTGAAAAGACCGGGGTTACCTTTGATAAGCTGTTTTCATATTCCGTGCCTGCCGCTCTGGAAAGCGCGGTCTGCCGCGGCGTTCGGGTACTGGTTCCGTTTGGGAAAGGAAACCGCCTTTCCCAGGGAATGGTCTTTTCGGTTGAAGAAAAGACGGAGGTTGGGATAAAACCGGTCATTTCGGTTCTGGACGAAACACCTATTTTGAATGAAGAGGGTTTTTCGATTGTAGAATTTATGGTTGACACAACCTTCTGCACCTATTTTGACGCGGTGCGCTGCCTGATTCCGTCGGGACTTTCTGTTGCTGCAAAAGCACGTTTTTCCATCGCTCCGGGCTTTTATCAGGATACGATCCCAAATCTTCCGCCCGATCATCAGGAGCTTATTCGGTTGATGCTGAAGGCGGACGGACAACGGGAATTGGATCTGCTGTTTACCGGACCGGGTTCTGGCAGCCGGATATTGACCGCTGAAAAAATGGTGGAACAAAAGATTTTGGTCAGCGAGATGCTGCTCACCCGTAAAGTCGGAGACAAGGTTATCCGGCTGGTGTCTGCCGCGCCGGGAATTGACCCGGATGGCGGCGGATTTACCCCCAAGCAAAGGGAAGTCCTGCGGGTTTTGCAGGAACACGGCGCGCTGCCTGAAAAGGAAGCCTGTTATCTGGCAGGTGTTTCCGAGTCGGTCGTCAAAAATATGATCCGAAAGGAAATCCTTCAGGAAACGGAAAAAGAAGTCCTGCGGACACCGCAGCCTCGAGTACCAATGGATGCCTCCCGGATTTTGCTGTCGGCAAAGCAACAGGAGGTTTATGAGGGAATTTCCAGCCTGTACCGGGCAGAGGAGGCAAATGCCGCGTTGCTGTTTGGGGTGACCGGTTCGGGAAAGACTTCGATTTTTATCCGGCTGATTGAGGATGTTCTTTCAGACGGAAAGCAGGTCATTTTGATGGTTCCGGAGATTTCGCTGACGCCGCAGATGCTGGCAAAGTTCCGCGGATATTTCGGGGATTCGGTCGCGGTGATTCATTCCAGTTTATCGGTTGGTGAACGGCTGGATGAAAATAAGCGTATCCGCAGCGGTGAAGCGCGGATTGTGATTGGTACCCGGAGCAGTGTTTTTGCTCCGTGCAGCGATCTCGGGCTGATTATCATGGATGAGGAAGGGGAACATTCCTATAAATCCGATTCTTCTCCGCGGTATCATGCGCGGGATATCGCAAAACTGCGCTGTGTGCAGCATAAGGCGACGCTGCTGCTTGCTTCGGCAACGCCGAGTATCGAGAGTTACTATGCCGCACGGTCGGGAAGGTATCACCTGTTTACCCTGAAGGAACGCTTCGGGACGGCTGAACTGCCGGATGTCCGGTTGATCGATATGATGCAGGAGGAACAGAATTTCAACTTTTCTCCGATCAGTGACCAGCTGGGTGAGGCATTGCTGGAAAACTATGAAAAGGGGCAGCAGTCAATTATCCTGATTAACAGGAGAGGATATTCCACCTTTGCTGTCTGCCTTGACTGTGGTGAAGTGGTTCGATGCCCGAATTGCAGTGTTTCGCTGACCTATCATAAGGCAAATGGCTATCTGATGTGCCATTACTGTGGGTACACCAGAAAGCTGGAAGAGCCTTGCGGTTCCTGCGGTTCTTCCCATCTGCGGACGGTTGGTACCGGTACCCAGCGGGTGGAAGACCTGATTGCGAAGCGCATTCCATCTGCAAGGCTTTTGAGAATGGATACCGATACGACCTATTCGCGGTATGCTTATGAAGAAAAGTTTTCCCAGTTTGAGGCTGGGGAATATGATATTATGATTGGTACCCAGATGGTGGCGAAGGGACTTAATTTCCCGAATGTCACGCTGGTCGGTGTGCTTGGAGCAGATCAGTATCTCTATTCCGGAGACTTCAGAAGCGGTGAAAAGACATTCTCGCTGATCACGCAGGTTGTTGGGCGCAGCGGACGGTATGAAAAGCATGGGTCTGCCTATATCCAGACGATTTCCCCTGAACATCCGGTCATTCAGGATGCAGCACGGCAGGATTATGAAGCGTTTTATGCGGATGAGATTATCATGCGCAAGACCGCTTTGCAACCGCCTTTCTGTGATCTTGCGGTCGTAGGGCTGTCCAGCAGTGACGAGTCCGCCGTCCGGCAGACGGCAAACCGGCTGCATGGGATGCTGGCACGGGCATTGACCGATGCGGTGCCTCAGCTGCCGTGTGTACTGCTTGGGGTATCGGAGGCAGGCGTTTACCGGCTGAATGGACGGTTTAGGCTGCGGATTATCCTTAAATGTAAAAATAACCGCCGGTTTCGCAGTCTGCTGCGCTCTGTAATTGCGCAGGCTGCCGGCGACCGGCTTTTTTCCAAAACCAGTATCTATGTGGATATGAATGGGGATATTGGCTAAGATAGTAAAGGATGAGGCAAAATGGCTATTCGTAATATGGTATATGAAGGAGACCCGATGCTCCGCAAGACCTCCCGCGAGGTTACCGTTTTTGATGATAAGCTGGGTACCCTGCTGGATGATATGGCAGAAACGATGGCTCAGCATATGGGCGTTGGTCTTGCAGGTGTCCAGGTTGGAATTCTGCGCCGGGTCGTGGTTATCGATATCGGAGAGGGAAGAATCGAACTGATTAATCCGTCGATTATCCGTTCCTCCGGTTCTCAGGAGGGAAGTGAAGGCTGTCTCTCTTTCCCGGGACAGTTCGGGATCGTAGAGCGTCCGGATTCGGTGACGGTTCATGCACAGGACCGGCATGGCAACTGGTTTGACATTACCGGAGCCGGTTTGCTGGCACGCGCTTTCTGTCATGAGATCGACCATCTGGACGGTATTGTCTTTAAAGACCATGCGTCGAGAATGCTTGACCCGGATGAGCAGCCGCCCAAAAATAAACGCAGAGTCAGAGCACATGTCAAGGTGAAAAAATAAAGGGGCGTTTGGAATGAATATTGTTTTTATGGGCACGCCCGATTTTGCGGTTCCCTGTCTGCAAAAACTGCTGGATGCGGGATATCCGGTGACCGGCGTTTTTACCCAGCCGGATAAACCGAAAGGCAGAGGATATAAGCTGGTGCCGCCGCCTGTCAAGGAACTGGCTATGGCACATGAACTCCCGGTTTTTCAGCCGAACAGTTTGCGCAGTGATGAATCTTTTGAAATGATCAAAAACTGTGCACCTGACCTGATTGTTGTGGTTGCTTACGGTAAGATTCTGCCCAAACAGGTGCTGGAACTGCCAAAATACGGCTGCATCAATGTCCATGCTTCGCTGCTGCCGCGATACCGCGGCGCAGGACCAATTCAGTGGGCAATTCTGAACGGTGAGTCGGAAACCGGCATCACTACGATGTATATGGGCGAAGGTCTGGATACCGGCGATATGCTGGAACAGGTCAAAACACCGATTGGAGAAAATGAAACAGCGGATGAACTGTATACCCGTCTGTCTAAAATAGGCGCGGAAACACTGCTGGTAACACTGCAAAAACTGGAAGCGGACGCATTGCTGCGTACGCCGCAGGATGACAGTCTGTCCTGTTACGCACCGATTCTGGACAAGAGCCTTTGCCCGATTGACTTTAACAAAACGGCATGGGAAATTCATAATCAGATTCGTGGATTGTCTTCCTGGCCTGCCGCAACAACGACTTATAAGGGAAAACGGCTGAAAGTATATGAAAGCCGCCTTGTTTCCCGCAATGGCCAGCCGGGTGAGATTCTGGATGCCAAACGGTTTATTGTCGCCTGCAAGGAAGGTGCAGTAGAACTGGTGTCGGTGCAGTGTGAAGGTGGACGCCGGATGGATGGCGACGCATTTTTACGCGGCAGACCTCCGGTTCCGGGAGAAAAACTGGGTGAATAAGTATTGAAATAAAGGAGGAGATTGTGTGCCGGCTCGTAAAATTTCTGCCCGTGAAGCGGTTTATAAAGGACTTTTGCGGATGCAGCAGGGGGCCTACTCCAACCTCCTTCTGGACAGCCTGCTGTCAGAACTGGACGACGGCAGAGAGCGGCAGTTTGCCGCCCAGCTGTTTTACGGAGTCCTCGAACGGGATGTGACCATCCGGTGGATCATCCGTAACCTGACCGGGAAACCGGAGAAAAAACTGGACAACGAAGTGATTGCCGCTTTGTCGATCGCGCTTTACCAGATCAAGTGGATGGACGGTGTGCCCGACTCAGCAGCGGTCAATGAGAGTGTAAACCTTATCCGCCATTCCAGAAAAAAGAGTGCTGCCGGATTTGTTAACGGCGTCCTGCGCAGTTTCCTCAGACAGGGTGCAAAACTTCCTCTGCCGGAAAATCCGTTGGAACGTGCTGAGGTTGAATATGCGATGCCGCGCTGGATACTTGAAATCTGGCAGCGGGATTATGGCTTTGATACCGCAGTGAAACTGGCGCAGGATTGTCTCGGAAGACCGCCGATTCAGCTGCGTGTCAATACGCTTGCGGCTGCTCGTGAACAGGTTATGGCGGAACTTGCTGCCGAAGGAATAAAAGTCGGTGCGCATCCGACGCTTGGCGATTGCCTGACCGTATCTGAAACCGGATCGCTTGGGCGGCTGTCTGCAATCCGGGAAGGTCGCTGTTATGTTCAGGATGCCGCTTCCCAGCTGTGCGCGATGGCGGTTGACCCCAGACCGGGAGAAACGGTGCTGGATTTGTGTGCCGCACCTGGTTCCAAAAGCTTTACAATGGCACAGCTGATGAAGGATGAAGGAAGGCTTTTGTCTTTTGACCTCCATGCACATCGTGCAGAGCTGATTGAAGAGGGCGCCAAAAGACTGGGGATTCATTGTATTCAGACCGGAACAGGGAATGCTGCAAAGTTTGATTCCCGAATGCCGGCTGCTGACCGTGTACTGTGCGACGTTCCATGCGCTGGGCTGGGCGTGATCCGGAGAAAACCGGAAATCCGCCGCAAGAGCCCGGAGGAGATTGCCGGACTGCCGGCAATCCAGCTGGAAATATTACATAACGCGGCAAATTATCTGCGTCCGGGCGGAATACTGGTTTATTCCACCTGTTCGCTCAATAAAGACGAAAATGACAGGGTTGCTGCCGCTTTCCTGGCGGCACATCCTGATTTTGCCCCATCAGCGCTGCCGCAAGCCTTTGCTGGTCTTACGGCAGAAAAAGGCGGAAACACCGTGACGCTGATGCCGCATATGGGCGGGTATGACGGGTTTTATATTGCAAGATTTATCAAGAAAAGGGCGTGAGGATCATCGATACCTTTGATATCAAGTCGCTGACAATTCAGGAGCTGGAAGCGTTTATGCAGCAGCTCGGACAGCCGAAATTCCGTGCAAAACAGATTTTCCAGTGGCTGCATCAGAAAAGGGTATTATCTTTTGATGAAATGAAAAATATTCCTGCTTCGCTTCGGGAACAACTGGCGCAGCAGTGCCGTATCACTTCCTTTACCATTGAACGCAAGCTGGTTTCGGCGGTAGATGGGACGATCAAGTACCTTTACCGTCTGGCTGACGGCGAATATGTGGAAAGTGTTCTGATGCGGTATGAGCATGGCATCAGCGTCTGCGTATCCACCCAGGTGGGCTGCAAGATGGGATGCAGTTTCTGTGCATCAACCAAGGCTGGATTTGTCCGGCATCTGACTCCTTCGGAAATCCTCGAGCAGGTGTACGCACCGGCACGGGATACCGGTGAGAGGGTGGACAGCCTGGTGCTGATGGGCATCGGGGAACCGCTGGATAATTATGATAATGTTCTGCGCTTCTTGGAACTGGTCAGTTCTCCTGACGGACTGTGCATGAGCCACCGGCATATTTCACTGTCGACCTGTGGGTTGGTAGACCGCATTTATCAGCTTGCGGATCTGGATTTACAGATTACCCTGTCGGTATCGCTCCATGCCTCAAATAACCGGGTACGGGATGAGATCATGCCGGTCAACCATCGTTACCCGATTGAACAGCTCATGAAGGCATGCCAGTATTATACCGATAAGACACACCGCCGTATTTCCTATGAATATTCGCTGATTCGCGGCGTCAATGATAATGCGCAGCAGGCGGAAGAACTTGCAGGTCTGCTTAAGGGAATGCTTTGTCACGTCAATCTGATTCCGGTCAACTATGTGGAAGAGGCTGGTTTCCATCAGAGCGGACGGCAGCAGATCTACGCTTTCCAGAAACTGCTGCAGTCTCGCGGCATCAACGCTACTATCCGCAGAACATTGGGCGCCGATATCAACGCTGCCTGCGGACAGCTGCGGCGGACGGCAATCAGTGGGTAACAGGATGACAGATCACAGGAAGGAGCGCTGCCGATGAAGATTGCCGGGAAAACAGATGTCGGTATGATCCGGAAAACCAATCAGGATACCTTTCGTATCGCTGTTTTGTGTGATGGGATAGGTTTTGCGCTGGTCTGCGATGGTATGGGCGGTGTCAAGGGCGGCGATCAGGCAAGTGCCATCGCGAAACGCATGATTACCGCTGTGATCCGCGAACATATCCGGGCTGGCATGATGGATGATGAACTGCATGACCTTTTGCTGCGGGCGATATTTGAAGCCAACCGGCAGATCTATGAACAGGCGCAGAGCCAGCCGGAGTATGCCGGAATGGGAACGACCGCGCTGGCGGCGATTATCACTCCGGATTGCGCTTATATCGGGCATGTTGGGGATTCAAGGCTGTATCAGCTGCACGGCGGACAATTTTACCAGGTAACACGGGACCACTCCCGTGTACAGGAGATGATCGACCTCGGGCAGATTACGCCGGAAGAGGCACGGCTGCGCTCCGACCGGAACATTATAACGCGTGCGGTCGGGATTGCGCCGGATGTGGATGTCGATCTGCTGGATCTGCAATTGTCGCCGGGTGACCGTCTGCTGATGTGCAGTGATGGATTATCCGGGCTGTGCAGTGACCGGGAGATGGGTGAAGTGCTTTCATCCCATCCGATTGAAGAAGTGACCGAACAGCTGATTGCTGCCGCTAACCGCAAGGGCGGCTATGATAATATTACCGTCGTCGTAATTGAAAACTGATGACGGTTTTCACCACCAAAAAGGAATGGTTTGCATATGGAATATATTGGTAAGACGTTGGGCGAAAGATATCAGTTGCAAAAGCTGATCGGCAGCGGCGGAATGGCCAATGTTTTTGAAGCGGTCGACCTTCAGGAAGAAGGACGGATTGTCGCTGTCAAGCTGCTGAAACAGGAATTTTTGACAAATGAGGAATTTGTCCGCCGTTTCAGAAATGAATCCCGGGTCATTGCAGTGCTGGATCACCCCAATATTGTAAAAATCTATGATGTGAATTTTACCGGTGAAGATCAGTACATCGTCATGGAGTATATCGACGGTGTTACCCTTAATCAGTATATTCATCATCAGGGGCATCTGCGCTGGAAGGATTCGGTGCATTTTCTGGAACAGATTCTGCGTGCGCTTCAGCACGCGCATGACCATGGTGTGGTGCACCGGGATATCAAATCTCAGAATATCATGCTTCAGAGGGATGGTTCCATCAAGGTGATGGATTTCGGCATTGCACGGTTTGCACGGGAAGATATCCGAAGCGGGCAGAATAAGGCGATCGGTTCGGTGCATTATATCAGTCCGGAACAGGCGTGTGGTGAAGAGTCGGACGCAAAGAGCGATATCTATTCATTGGGTGTTTTGCTGTATGAGATGCTTTCGGGAAGTGTACCGTTTGACGGTGCCAGTCCTGAGGAAGTCGCAATGAAGCATATCCACGAAAAACCGGCGCCGCTCCGTCAGCTCAATCCGGAGGTTCCAATCGGGTTGTGCGAGATCTGCGATAAGGCGATGCAGAAGGATAAAAACCTGCGTTATCGTTCCGCCAAGGAAATGCTGGCAGCGGTGGATGCTTTCAAGGCGAATCCTGCCATCCGTTTTCATTATCAGTATACCCGTGCGGTCGAGCCTTCAGCGTTGGAACGCCGTCCGATGGGAGATCGCCGTCCTGTGCCGGATAGCCGGCAGGTACGCCAGCAGAATGACCCGGATGAGGAAGAAATTATTGTGATTAAGAAAAGCCCGAGTATCCTGATTCTGACCGGAATTGCGGCGGCATGTTGCCTGACGGTAATCCTGGTCATGCTTGGATTCTTCTACTGGGGACGGGATGAAAAGGTTGCGGAAATTGTCATGCCCAACCTTGTCGGTATGTCGTATGATGAGGTCAAAAACAGTGAAGAGTACGGTCAGTTTGATTTCGTAATCGAAGAACGTGCAATGACCGACCAGTATGGAGCCGGTATCATTTATTATCAGAATGTAACGGCAGGTACCACCGTTAAGGTCAACCGTACCGTCCGGATTAAAGTCAGCGACGGTATTTCGACGTTGTATGTGCCTGACCTTGTAGGTAAAGACCTGAGCGCTGCGGAGGAAATTCTGCACGAAATGGGGCTGGACTATTCCATTAAGACCCAGGAGACAGATGAGGATTCTGATATTCCAGCCGATCAGGTTCTGTCGACCGACCCGGTCGCAGGTACGCAGATCGAACAGAATTCGATAGTCACCATTTATATCAGCCGCGGCAATGTTACTGCCGCATTGAAGGTGCCGGAAGTCCGCGGAATGACGCTGGAGGAAGCAACTGCACGTCTGGAAGCGGTTGGTCTGACCGTTACTTCCACTGAGGTAGACAGTGATCAGCCGGCTGGTATCGTTGTAAGCCAGAGTATCGCGGTAAATGAATATGTTCCGGAAGAAGGCGGAACGATTCAGCTGGAAGTCAGCAACGGCTCTGGTTATCAGAAGACCGTTCCTGTTCAGATCAGCTTCCCGGCTGGCAGCAATTCTGCCGACTATACAATGGTTCTGTATATGGACGGCGTGGATATCGGCAGCATGACAGTTAATCCTTCTACCAACTCTTCGCTGGTGCTGAATGTAACCGGTAAAGGACAGCAGGAAGTGACTGTTTCGCTGGATGGACAGCGGTATGTTTCCTATCAGATCAACTTTGACACCGGAGAAGTCAGCATTTCGAGTGACTATAACACGTCGATCGTAACCGACGGTCCCGATGAACCGTCCGATCCGGATACCGAAACACCTGGTCCCGGTGGTCCTGGTGGAGAGTCCCCAGGTGAATCCCCCAGTTCGGGTGGTCCTGGTGAATATGATGGTCCTGGTGAAACAGCCGGCAATGCCGGTCCGGGTGATGTTGAAGGTCCGGGAACCAATAATTAAGTGTTTAATAGTATGCAGCAAGGTTTTCCCCGCCAATGGCGGGGAAAACGCTATATCAGGAAAAATCGGAAAATCTGAAAAGGAGATGTTTTATGACAATACAGGGGCTGATTATCAAGGCAATCAGCGGTGCATTTTACGTTCAGACGGAAGACGCAATTTTGCCCTGTAAAGCGCGCGGAATTTTTCGCAAACGTGGGATCGCACCGCTTGCGGGTGATTATGTGCGGATTGAAGACGACAATATTGTCGAAATCCTGCCGAGGAAAAATGAACTTGTCCGACCCAAAGCTGCAAATATCGATCTGGCACTGATGACGGTTGCTACAACCGAACCATCGCCTAATACGTTTGTCTTGGACAAGATGCTTGCGGTATGTGAGTTTAAGAAAATTGAACCGGTTATTGTGATGACCAAAAATGACCTTAAGACAGATGATGCGTTTGTTGATATCTATCGCAGGGCAGGGTTTCATGTGATTGTGACCGGTGAAGATATTCACAACGAACAGCAGATTCTGTCGCTGATGCAGGGAAAGGTCAGCATTTTTATCGGTAATACCGGCGTTGGAAAATCCACCTTGCTTAACCGTCTGTTCCCTGACCTTGATCTTCGTACCGGTGCGATCAGCAACAAGCTTGGACGCGGGCGGCACACCACCCGGCAGGTCGAGCTTTATCCGATACCGGGAGGCGGATATGTGGCAGATTCACCCGGTTTTTCGACGGTTGAACTGGAACAGTATGAGCCGATCAGAAAAGAACAGCTGCAATACTGTTTCAGAGAATTTGCGCCGTTTTTGGATAAATGCCGTTTTACCGACTGTTCCCATCGCAAGGAACCCGGGTGTGCCGTTTTGCAGGCAATCGAACAGGGGATTGTAAGCGCCAGCCGGCACGAAAGTTATATGACGCTGTATGAGGAGGCAATGAAGATCCCTGACTGGCAGCGTGAGGAGGGGCGTGACTGATGGGCAGATGTGTGATTTTTGCGGCGGGACAGATGGAAGTTACATCGCTGCTGCCGCCGGTTCAGGCGGATGATTATCTGATTGCGGCGGATGCAGGACTGCGCAATGCTGCAATGCTGGCGGTACAGCCGCATTTGGTAATGGGAGATATGGATTCTCTTGCAAAGCAAGAGGTTCCGGATGGCTCCATTCTCTTTCCGGTGCGGAAAGATGATACGGACCTGATGCTGGCGGTCAAAAAGGGAATGGAGCTGGGACACCGGGAATTCCAGATTTATGGAGCGTTGGGTGGAAGATTGGATCACACCTATGCGGCTTTTCAGACACTTGCCTACATAACCGAGCATAGATGCAGCGGTGTACTGGTGGATGGACACCACTGGGTGACCATGCTGGAAAATGCAGAGCTGCGGGTGCCGGGTGGATACCGTCATGTTTCCGTGTTTTCCTATACAGGCGAATGCAAGGGCGTTACCCTGAAAGGGTTGAGCTATCCACTGGAGGATGGTTTACTGGACCAGAATTTCCCGCTGGGAGTAAGCAACTCAGTTGAAAGCCAGCCCGCAAGTATTTCAGTCAGGGAAGGAAGACTACTGGTAATCCTCTCTGATCTTCCCTGAATATTTGGGAACCGAGACATGCCCTTCTGCGTACTATGCAAACAGAAGGGAGGCTTTTGCAGATGAAAGTCATTGTAATGAAGCCATCCGGTCTGATGTCCGGACTGCTGCGTAAAATTTTCGGTATTCATCGGGTTTCTCATCCCGATAACTAAAATGGAAAGGAAAATAAAGGATGACAAAAATCGGAATCATTGGGGCAATGGGCAGTGAAGTCGAACTTCTAAAAACCCGGCTGACAGGTTGCCAGGAGACGACAGTGGCTGGTCGTACTTTTTATAGCGGGAAGATCGGCTCGATGGAAGTTGTGCTGGTCTGTTCAGGAATTGGCAAGGTCAACTCTGCTGTTACCTGTCAGCTGTTGATCGACCTGTTTAAAGTTACTGCGGTTATCAATACCGGTGTTGCCGGCAGTGCAGGTAAGGCAACTGTACGGGATGTCGTAGTTTCAACCGATGCAGTTTACCATGACATGGATGCGGAGATCCTCAGCCATAACTATCCGTTTGTCAAGGGATTTACCGCTGACGCTGACCTTGTTCAGCTGGCAATGGAAGCCTGCGAAGGAAAAGTTACCGCATATGCTGGCAGAATCGCAACCGGTGACCAGTTTATCTGTGAAAAGACAGTCCGCGACGATATTGTTGCCCGTACCCAGCCGATGGCCATTGAAATGGAAGGTGGTTCGATCGCACATGCCTGTGCGGTCAATGGAGTGCCGTTTGTTATTATCCGCAGTATTTCAGATAATGCGGATGATGACGCGGAAATGAGCTTTGATACCTTTGAAAAAATTGCCGCCAATGATGCAGCGGAAATTGTAACCGCTATGCTGCACAAAATGTAATTTGTCCATATATGATAAGACCCGTTTCTGTACCAAATTGGTTACAGAGACGGGTTTTGTAGTATACATAAGTGTAAAAAGGCTCTTTGTCAATAGTTGGGGTAAACTTTTTCAATTTGACACTGAAATGAAGTGGGAAACTTTATAGTAGGTCAGGGCAGGCTCCTACCGGAAGCCTGCCCTGGACGCGCTCTGCGCCGCAACCTTCCCCAAAAAATCTAGCCATTGCCGCAGATTGTGCGGCAATGGCGGTCTGTTTACCCCAACTTTTATGATAGAATCTAATAAAAATGCTAGGGCAAAGTCGATTTTTCGATCCACCCTGGATTTGCACCGGCTATTGACAAAGAGCCAAAAAAAGCACCCCAACCCGGAAAAAATCCAGATCAGGGTACTTTAAGCCATATATTTTTGTATATGAGAATTAATCCAGCTTAGAAATTAGGCTCTTGTACGGGTTATCCGTTGCAACTCTGCCTTCTGCTTTCTTGGCATGCAGACCAACCATTGCAGCAGTTTTTGCAGGCGCCTGGATGGTACCTGCACCTGCGACACAGCCGCCTGGACAGCCCATACCTTCCAACAGGTAGCCGTCGTAACGTCCGGCTTTAGCCAGAGTCAGCATCTTCTTGCAATCACGCAGACCCTGAGCAGACATGATCTTAACCTCACGTTCAGGATCAAGCTCACGAATGACATCCGCAACTGCACCGGCAACGCCGTTGCTGACTGCAAAACCACGACCGGCAGCAGTCGCAATGCCCAGCGGGTTGGAACGCAGAACCTCAGGATCGACCTCAACAGTATCAGGATCGATATCCTTTGCGGCAAACATGCCCATCAGTTCCTCGAAGGTCAGAACAAAGTCAACATCCGAACGGATAGTCCGGCGGCTTGCTTCCAGCTTTTTGGCAGAACAGGGACCGATAAAGACGACTTTGCAGCCCTTGTGAATCTTCTTGATCATGCGGGCAGTTAAAACCATCGGAGTGAGCGCCATCGAAATATAAGGAGCAAATTCAGGGAAGCACTTCTTTGCCATAACCGACCATGCAGGGCAGCAGGAGGTCGCCATGAAAGGCTGTTCAGCCGGAACCTTTTTGACAAAGTCCTCAGCCTCATCGATGGTACAGAAGTCAGCGCCAATGGCAACTTCGGTAACGCTGTCAAAGCCCAGCATCTTGATTGCGGTCAGCAGCTTTTCAGGAGTGACTTTAGGTCCAAACTGACCAACATATGCAGGTGCGATCGCAGCAATAACACGTTCACCGTTCTTAATCGCATGGATGGTCTGGAAAATCTGTCCCTTGTCCGAAATCGCACCAAAAGGACAGTTGACAATGCACTGCCCACAGGATACACACTTGTCATAATCAATGGTAGCGCGTCCCAGCGAGTCGGAAGAAATCGCATCCATACCACAGGCAGCCGCACAGGGACGTTCCTGCTTGATAATAGCGTTGTAAGAGCAGGCATCCTGGCAGCGTCCGCACTTGATACATTTGGATTCATCAATAACCGACTTGCCGTTTTTAATAGAAATTGCATTCTTAGGGCAAACAACGGTACAGGGATGAGCCAGACAACCCTGGCATCCGTCGGTAACATAGTAACGCTTTTCAGGGCAGGAGTTGCAAGCAAACTTGATAATGTTTACCAGAGGCGGATCATAATATTTTTCCGCAATGGCACTTTCTTCAATGTCCTGAGAAACAGGAGCATGTGCGTCCAACGGACGCAGAGGCAGACCGATGGAAAGCCGCAGACGTTCGCCTACGATTGCTCTTTCCAGAAAGATACTGTCCCGATAGGTTGCTACCTCTCCCGGTACGATCTTATAGGGGAGTTCTTCGATACGAGAGTAGTCGCCGCCTTCATATGCAAGGCGAGCAACCTCTGTGAATACCTTTCTTCTGATGTCTGTTACAGAGCTGTAAATTCCGCGCATAGACAATTCCTTTCTGTTCATTGCCGGATCACGCCGACAGGCAGACTGGCAGATATTGATTATTTAAATTATAGCATACAGATAGAACTTATTCAAGTAAAAATCACGAAATGGGGGATATATTTTCATACATACCATGGTGCTTTATTTTGCTGTCCGTTGACTTTATATCTTAAAACGATTATACTTTTTGTGTAACAGTTTTTACTGCAAAAACCTGTGAAAGGAAGTATATTTATGAGCAATCTGAACCATCGTCTTTTTTCCTATATTCAGTCTTCACCGACTGCTTTTCATGCAGTTGAGTCGGCGCGTCAGCTGCTGATGGCAACCGGTTTTTCGGAACTGCCGGAAGGTGAGGGCTGGCAGCTGGAGAGAGGAAAAAGCTATTTTGTTACCCGCGGACTTTCTTCGCTGATTGCATTCCGTCTGCCGGAGAATGGTGATACCGGATTTCAACTGGTTGCGGCGCACACAGATTCTCCTTGTTATAAGATCAAAGAAAAGGGAATTATCAGCTGCGGCGGAAAATATACCATGCTGGATACCGAGATGTATGGCAGTGCAATTTCAATGAGCTGGATGGACCGTCCTTTGTCGGTTGCCGGCCGTCTGATGGTGCGCACCGCTGAAGGTGTGGAACCCAGACTGGTTGACGCCAAAAAAGACATGCTGGTTATTCCAAGCCTCTGCTTCCATCAGAATTATGGAGTCAACAACGGTATGGCTTTGAAAGGTCAGACCGATATGCTGCCGCTGTACAGCCTGACTGGTCAGGAAAGTCTGCATGATCAAATGGCAGCAATGGCAGGTGTCAGCAAAGAAGAAGTGTTGGGCGCGGATCTTTATGTATATAACCGGATGCCCGGAACCGTCTGGGGTGCGGAAGAAGAACTGATCTCCTGTCCGCGGCTGGATGACCTGGCTTGTGCTTTCTCGGCAGTTACAGCGCTGATTGAGGCTGTGGAGGTCAAAAATATTGCGGTCTGCTGCCTGTTTGATAACGAAGAGGTTGGCAGCTGTACCCGACAGGGCGCAGATTCTTCTTTCCTTTCTGATGTACTGTCCCGTATTGATACTGTTTTGGGTCTGAGCAGTGAAGAACATCAGCGCCGTATCGCTGGCAGCTTTATGGTATCTGCTGACAATGCACATGCTGTGCATCCCGCTCATCCTGAAACATCCGACCCGGTCAACCGCGTCTATATGAATGAAGGAATTGTCGTCAAGTTCAGCGGCAACCAGAAATATACTTCTGATGCGGTATCAGCTTCTGTTTTCCGGAGCATCTGTGCAGATCACGACGTACCGGTACAGGCATTCTATAACCATTCTGGCCAGCCGGGTGGTTCGACGCTGGGTAATCTGTCGGGACGTCATGTATCGATCACGACGGTTGATATTGGAATGGCACAGTTGGCGATGCATTCTTCCTGGGAAACGGCTGGTACAAAAGATCTGGAATGGATGGTGGGTGGAATGACCGCATTTTTCAGTACAGGTCTGCGCTCTGTAAAGGACTGTGGTTGGAAAATCGAAAAGTAAAACAATTTGATAAAAATTTGAAAAACTCTTGACTTTTGAGGGGAAGGGGTTTATAATGAATAGCGTGCTATAGTATAGCACGCTGTAGGCTGTCGAAAAAGTTCAGGTTATAAGAGGCTTATTCAGAAAATCCTACAGTTTGCAAGTACACTGTAAGTTTTTTAAAGCAGGTCCAGGGGCGCAGCCCCTGGGCGCGCTCCGCGCGCAACCTC
>CALWWT010000193.1 GCA_944385325.1 uncultured Clostridia bacterium
TAATCGTATTCTTGAAGTCGACCGTTCTGCCCTGAGAATCGGTAATCCGTCCATCATCCAAAACCTGCAGCAGGATATTGAAGACATCCGGGTGTGCCTTTTCAACCTCATCGAACAGAATGACCGAATACGGGTGTCGTCTGACCGCTTCAGTCAGCTGACCGCCTTCCTCATAACCAACATATCCGGGAGGCGCTCCGATCAGGCGGGATACCGCGAATTTCTCCATGTATTCGCTCATGTCGATACGAACCATGTTCTTCTCATCGTCAAACAGCGTCTCTGCCAGCGTCTTTGCCAGCTCGGTCTTGCCAACACCGGTCGGTCCTAAAAACAGGAAGGAACCAATCGGACGGTTGGGGTTCGCGATACCGGCACGCGAGCGGATGATTGCTTCGGTGACTTTCTCGACCGCTTCATCCTGACCGATAACACGTTTGTGCAAAATCTCGTCCAGATGCAGCAGTTTTTCACGTTCGCCCTCGACCAGCCGCTGTACCGGGATACCGGTCCAACGCTCGACAATACGGGCAATCTCGTCTTCAGTGACCTTGTTGCGCAGCAGCGAACTGGTCTTGCCCGATTCAACCTGCTGTTCCTCTTCTTCCAGCTGTTTTTTCAGTGCAGGAAGTTTACCATATTTCAGCTCGGCAGCCTTGTTCAGGTCGTAATCCCGTTCAGCACGTTCAATCTCAGCGCTGACTGCTTCAATTTCCTCGCGCAGTTTGGCAACGCCGCCGATTGCGTTCTTTTCGTTCTCCCACTTTGCTTTCATCTGGGCAAAGCGGTCTTTTTCCTCCGCCAGTTCACGGCGCAGTTCGGAAAGACGCTCCTGTGCACGGGCATCCTCTTCTTTTGCAACCGCTGCTTCCTCAATCTGCAGCTGAATAATATGACGGGAAATCTCATCCAGTTCAGTCGGCATCGAATCCATCTCGGTACGAATCATCGCGCAGGCTTCATCAATCAGGTCGATTGCCTTATCCGGCAGGAACCGGTCGGTAATATACCGGCTGGAAAGGGTAACTGCCGAAATAATCGCCTGGTCGGTAATCTTGACACCATGGAATACCTCATACCGTTCCTTCAGGCCACGCAGAATAGCAATTGCGTCTTCCTGGGTCGGTTCCTCAACCATAACCGTCTGGAAACGGCGTTCAAGAGCCGCATCCTTTTCAATATACTTGCGGTACTCGTCCAGAGTGGTTGCACCGATACAGTGCAGCTCACCACGGGCAAGCATAGGTTTCAGGAGGTTGCCGGCATCCATCGAGCCTTCGGTCTTACCGGCGCCGACAATGGTATGAATCTCATCGATAAAGAGGATGATTCCGCCTTCGCTCTTTTTGACCTCGCCCAATACCGCTTTCAGTCTTTCCTCAAACTCACCGCGGTATTTTGCGCCAGCGATCAGCGCGCCCATATCCAGCGAGAAAATCGTCCGGTCACGCAGTGATTCCGGGACATCTCCGCGGACAATCCGCTGTGCCAGCCCTTCGGCAATTGCCGTTTTACCGACACCAGGTTCACCGATCAGTACAGGGTTATTCTTGGTCTTACGGGACAAAATCCGGATGACATTCCGAATCTCATTGTCACGTCCGATCACCGGGTCAAGCTTATTCGACCGTGCTTCCTCGACCAGATCTTTACCATACTTTTTCAGTGCGTCATAGGTATCCTCAGGCGAATCGCTGGTGACCCGCTGGCTGCCGCGGACGGTCGAAAGTGCCTGCAAAAAACTTTCCTTATTTAAATTGAAAGGCTTCCATGCCTCTTTCAGCTCACTGCCGGGATTGTCCAGCAATGCAAGGAACAGATGCTCGACCGAGACACACTCGTCCTGCATCCGGGCTGCGGTCTTCTCCGCTTCATTCAATACACGGTCGCAGTCACGGGAAACATATACCTTATCCGGTTCACGACCGGGTCCGGTGACCTTGGGCAGTTTCTCAATCCCCGACTGAATCGCGCGTAAAAGCGCTGCCGGCTGAATATTCATCTTGCTGACCAGCTGCGGAATCAATCCTTCTGAATCGGACAGCAGCGCATAGGCAAGATGCAGGTTTTCGATCTGCATGTTGTTATATTCGATTGCCATACTCTGTGCGTTCTTTACGGCTTCGAGTGATTTCTGGGTCAATTTCTGTGCATCCACTGTGCTCATTCCTTTCTGTATCCATCATTCAAACCAAAACAGTGTGTTTTGACTGGCTAAATCAATCTTTTCATTTCCTCTCCCCCTTGGCGACAAGGTTCGATTTTTATTTTAGCACTCATTTATCCTGAGTGCTAATTTTATTATACACCTTTTTCCACCCTTGTCAATAGGTTTTGAAAAATATTTTTGCTTATACACAGATTTTTCTCCGAATCCTAAATATTCCGTTTTATCTATACGAAAAAGATTTAAATCTCATACGATATAAATATATTCTAAATGGTTCACATTCTGTTCAAGATATGCTATACTAATGAAGCAGCCGGAAAAGATCCGGCAGACTGTTTAAACTTTTCAATCGAAAGGATGTACCCATCAGATGAAAGAACTCGTCTATCTCTTTTTGCTGTTCGCCCGTATCGGCGGACTGACCTTTGGCGGAGGATATGCAATGCTGCCCATCCTCCAGCGGGAACTGGTCGACAACCACGGCTGGGCCACTGAGGAGGAACTGGCTGACTACTATGCAATCGGTCAGTGCACACCTGGTATTATCGCTGTCAACACCGCAACCTTTATCGGCGTAAAACGGAAAGGTATTATCGGCGGTATCGTTGCAACGATTGGTGTTGTTTTCCCGTCGATGGTCATTATCAGTATTATCGCCGCCTTTTTGCAGAACTTTGCTGATTATCCGGTGGTTATCCATGCATTTGCCGGTATCCGGGTTTGTGTATGTGTGCTGATTTTGAACGCAATCATCAAACTGTGGAAAAAAGCAGTCATCGACCTGCCGACCTTGATTATCTTTTTGGTTGTGGCGGCCGGTTCGGTCTTTACCTCCCTTTCCCCTGTCATCTATGTCATCGGCGCTGCTGTCGCGGGTATCATCATCCAGAATATCCGTGCAAAATCCGTTGACGCATCCAAAGGAGGAAAAGACTGATGATCTTTCTGAGACTGTTTTACGAATTCTTCAAAGCCGGACTGTTTGCAATCGGCGGCGGACTGGCTACCCTGCCCTTTTTGTCCAACATTGCCGACACGACGGGATGGTTTACACAGGCTGACCTGGCAAACATGGTCGCGATTTCCGAATCCACGCCCGGTCCTATTGGCGTCAATATGGCATCCTACGTTGGTTTTACCACTGGTGCAACGACAGGTATCCCGTTTGGAAATATCCTCGGTTGTCTGGTGGCAACACTTGGACTGATTGCTCCGTCGATCATCATCATCCTGATTATCTTCGGACTGCTCCAGAAATTCAAGGAAAATAAATATGTCAAAGCTGCATTTTATTCCCTCCGTCCGGCTTCTACCGGTTTGATTGCAGCAGCTGGTCTGTCGGTTATTGAAATCTCGCTGGTCAAGCTGAATCTGCTGTCTGAAAACGGACTGGGTGCAATTTTTGACTGGAAAGCGATTATTCTGGCGGTCATCCTGTTTTTGCTGATGACATACCTGCCCAAAGTCAATAAGAAACTGGATCTGCATCCTGCTTTTTATCTGCTGTTCTCGGCTATTATCGGAATTGTCCTGAAATTCTGATTTTTATCATTTTCTGTCCTCGGCGATGGCTGTCCTTTGTGGCGGCCATCGCCTTTTCTTCACGAAATATTCGTATAATCTTCAAACTACCAACAGCCACGTTCACAGTGAATTAACTGAATATGCAAAGATATGTGATATACTGAATAAATATAATAAAGAAAAAACTGATACTGATATACAAAGGAAAGGAAA
>CALWWT010000194.1 GCA_944385325.1 uncultured Clostridia bacterium
TGATCACGCAGGGGCATTTTTCAGCGCAGACATCAGCGACGGCGCTGCCGAGTCCTCCGATAACCGAGTGTTCCTCAACGGTAACGATCTTGCCGGTTTCCTTGGCAGCCTTAACGATCAGTTCTTCATCCAGCGGCTTGATGGTATGGATGTTGATCACTCTTGCATCGATGCCCGCCTCTGCCAGCTGCTGGGCAGCGACAACAGCCTCATTGACCATCAGACCGGTTGCAACGATGGTGACATCCTTGCCATCACGCAGGGTGATACCTTTACCGATCTCGAAATGATAATTCTCAGGGTCATTGAATACCGGCACAGCCAGTCTGCCAAAACGCAGGTAAACCGGTCCATCCAGTTCCATAGCAGCAGCAACAGCAGCTTTTGCCTCGACATCGTCCGAAGGAACGATAACGGTCATACCGGGAATACTCCGCATCAGAGCGATATCCTCGCAGCACTGATGGGTAGCGCCGTCCTCACCGACCGAAATACCGGCATGGGTTGCACCGATCTTGACCGGCAGACCCGGGTAACCGATCGAGTTGCGGACAATTTCAAACGCGCGTCCGGCAGCAAACATCGCAAAAGAAGATGCAAAGACCTTCATGCCGGCAGCAGCCAGACCAGCTGCCACGCCCATCATATTTGCTTCTGCGATACCGCAGTCAAAGAAGCGGTCAGGATATGCCTTTTTAAAGATACCGGTCTTGGTAGCAGCCGCAAGGTCTGCGTCCAGAACGACCAGATTCGGGTATTTGGGTGCCAGTTCCTTGAGGGCATTGCCGTAGGAATCTCTGGTTGCAATCTTTTTCACGTCAGCCATGATTAAGCTCCTTCCTTTCTTCTCAGTCCAGCGCTGCCAGAGCCGCAGTCAGCTCAGCCTTTGCCTGCTCATACTGTTCAGCATTGGGCGCGGTGCCATGCCAGGAAACCTGATCTTCCATAAAGGAAACGCCTTTGCCCTTGACAGATTTCTGGATAATGGCGGTCGGTTTGCCCTTTACTTCACGGGCTGCCTTGAAAGCTGCCTCGATCTGGTCAAAATCATGGGCGTCGATTGCGATGACATTCCAGCCAAACGCGGTAAATTTATCGGTAATCGGGTAAGAGGACATGACCTCAGTGATCGGACCGTCGATCTGGAGGTTGTTGTTGTCGATAACAGCGACCAGGTTGTCCAGCTTATAATGAGCGGCAAACATGGCAGCTTCCCATACCTGACCTTCTTCGATCTCACCGTCACCAAGAATGGTGTATACACGGGAATCCTCGTTTTTCAGTTTGGCAGCAAGCGCCATACCACATGCGGTAGAGATACCCTGACCAAGCGAACCGGTGGACATTTCAACACCGGGAGTGTCATTCATGTTCGGATGTCCCTGGAGTCTGGAACCGATATGACGCAGGGTTGCAAGCTCTTCAACAGGAAAATATCCTCTTTCAGCGAGCGCTGCGTACAGAGCCGGAGCGGTATGTCCTTTGGACAGTACCAGACGGTCACGACCCTCCATTTTGGGATTGGCAGGATCGATGTTCATTTCCTTCCAGTAAAGATAAGTCAATGTGTCTGCAATCGAGAGAGAGCCGCCCGGATGTCCGGATTTTGCATGAAAGGTTCCCTCAATGATACCCAGACGGATACGGGTCGCTGTTTTCTGGAGATAGAGTTTCTCTGCGCGTTCCATAAATACGATCATTCCTTTCTGTTGGTGCTTCAGAATATGGACTGTTTATGCTCGATGATATAGTCGATCGCCTCTGCGACCGCACCGGCAGTATTGTCTGCCTGGGTGGTCAAATCGGCAATCTGCTGTATTTCCGGCGGAGCGTTCACGGGCACAGCCGCAAAACCTGCCCAGCTGAGCATTTCACGGTCATTCTCGTAGTCTCCCATTGCGGCAACTC
Organism: uncultured Clostridia bacterium; assembly: GCA_944385325.1. Taxonomy (GTDB): domain Bacteria; phylum Bacillota; class Clostridia; order Oscillospirales; family Ruminococcaceae; genus Faecivivens. The sequence continues at coordinate 1,909 of CALWWT010000194.1, forward strand.
TCCTTTGGGGAATCCCAAGCAGATCGGCAAGCCGCTGTACACCACTTCCCTTTCCGCCAGATGCCGGCAGCACTTCATAGAGCATTCGGTCACTCCTCACTAATTGTACACCATCCACCGGGTGTTTGTCCAGATACTTTATCAAATCTTCCATATATTTTTCGTCGTAAATAAACATGAACTTGACCCAGGGCAGATGTTGGACCTCTGAAAAGGTGGTTTTTTCATGTTTGATCGGATACCGGTCGACCAGATGCCACTGCATATAAGGGTGCCAGTTGAGCAGATAGATCATATCCGGTGCGAAGATCTCAATCCCGGGCACACCGCCGGGTGCGTCCTGAAAGTCCCGCATAACATCCAATACCAGTTTTTTCGCTTCCAGCGGAATCTCGGTATACCACAGCGGCCGCTTGTCCACCGGGTCATAGATCATGCCGCCGTTGAAAAGTACACAGGGCGTTGTAATTCCCAGCTGACTGATAAACCGCTCGACCATCGGCACCGGACGCCCAGTCGCAAGGGCAAACTGTCCGCCTGCCGCGATAAAACGCCTGACCGCCTCAACATTTGCCGGCGGAATCGAATCGTCATGACAGATCAGCGTTCCATCGCAGTCACACGCCATCAGAATTCCCTGCATCAAACCAGATGTCACCTTTTTTCCCCTCCGCAGTTTCTCAAGAAAACGGGTAAAATATTCCGGCAGCTCGGAGTCAAGCGCAAGATACTCTCCCGTCACCGGGTGCACAAACCCGATATTCTTTGCGTGCAGGCACTGACCCTGAAGCTGGGTAATCACCTTTTGCGGTCCATACAGCGGGTCACCTGCAACCGGATGTCCGATTGCAGCCATCTGGACGCGAATCTGGTGGGTCCGCCCGGTTTCCAGCGTCAGCCGGACATGGGTAAACCCTTCAAACCGCTCAAGAACTTCAAAGTGTGTCACCGCTTCCCTTGCGTCCGGCG
>CALWWT010000195.1 GCA_944385325.1 uncultured Clostridia bacterium
TTGATTTCCGGGGTGATAACCGCAATGGAAACATCGCGGTTAATACCGGCAAGACCGGAATTGGCGATTGCACGGGCAAGAAAAGCACCGATAATTTCTGTACCATCCAGGCAGACAATTGTATCAACCGGAGTATTGAAGAAAGAGGATGCAAGCTCAGCCGCAGCTTCTTTCGCCATCAGGTGCATACTTTTCAAAGAAGTCATATCGATATAATAATTAACATGAGAATGGCTGGTCGCAAAATGACCGGGAATAATCTTAATGTTAACCCGGGGATGCTGATGAGACGTAATTTTAATGCTTCTGGATTCCATAAAGGGACGCTCCTTTCATACATGGAGGAAAGACCTGAGTCTTTCGATATAGCTATTTTAACACAAAAAATATTGAAAGTAAAGTTCTTTTATATATTTTATCTATATAAAATTAAACAAAATAATTAGTTGTAAATCGTGCAATTCTTCTTGAAAAATAGACGGAAATCAAGTATAATAGAATATAACAAGCAAAAGCCGGACATTTAAGGCGAATTTGACAGAATTTACACTGCCAGACAAGTCCGTCAATCCAGCAAAGAAAAGGAATGAAGACCAGATGAAAATACGCGATATCATAAATGCAAGACCTGTTACAATTTCCTGCGAATTATTTCCGCCCAAAAAGGACAGCGACTTTGCAGGAGTTCAACAGGCTGCAAGAAAAATTGCCGGTCTGCGCCCGGACTTTATCAGCATCACATATGGTGCCAGCGGCGGTACTTCCAAAAATACAGTTGAGATTGCGTCTATGGTGCAGAAAGAGTGCGGCATCACATCGATCGCGCATCTGACCTGTTATTCCTCCACCCCGGAAGAGGTAGACCAGGTAATTGACAAGATCACGGAAAATGGGATTGAGAATATTCTGGCACTGCGTGGTGACCCGCCGCGGGATACTTCGGTTCCGATTCCCGGGCATTACAACCATGCGTACGAGTTGATTCGGCAGATCAGACAGAAAGGAGATTTCTGCATCGTCGGCGCCTGCTATCCGGAAGGACATGTCGAATGTGCCAACCGTGAGCTGGATCTGGATTATTTGAAAATGAAGGTGGACGAAGGGTGCGATTTTCTGACCACTCAGATGTTCTTTGACAACAATATCCTGTACCGTTTTCTGTACCGTGCGCTCGCAAAGGGAATTGACGTGCCGATTCTGGCAGGCATCATGCCGGTAATCAATGCACGTCAAATCCAGCGTTCTGTCCAGTTGTCGGGAACCGAACTTCCCAACCGTTTCTGCGGTATTATCGACAAGTTCGGTTCTGATCCTGCCGCGATGAAACAGGCAGGCATTGCCTATGCGACTGAACAGATTATCGACCTGATTGCCAATGGCGTAAAGGGAATCCATCTGTATACGATGAATCGACCGGATATCGCCGAAGCGATCTTCCGCAACCTGTCGTATATTCTGGGACGTGAAGAGAATGTTTAAAGACCTCAGCCGTCGGGAAATCTGGCGGTATCTTGGTTATAAAGGCAGTGAGCCGGATGAGACGGTTTGCCGGATAATCGAAGAAACAATTGATTTGGTAGAAAATACCGTCGCTCTGCGGCAGATCAGCAGGAGGGTTACCTGTAAGATCCAGCCGGATGATACCATATTTTTGGGGTCAATGAAAGTGAAAAGCCAGTCGCTGGCAAAACATCTGCAAGGTTGCAGCGAAGTTATCCTGTTCGCTGCCACACTGGGAACAGGCATAGACCGTTTGCTGCAGCGATATAACCGGCTCCAGGTCAGTCGTGCTGCCGTTTTGCAGGCGGTTTCCGCAGCTGCGGTGGAGGAGTGGTGCGACCAGTGCCAGAAACAATTGGAAGATGGGCTGGAAGAAGGACTATACCTGCGCCCACGGTTCAGTCCGGGTTATGGTGACCTGCCGCTCAGTTTTCAGCGACCGCTGCTTGACTCGCTGGAAGCTGGAAAACGAATCGGTATCGAACTGACTGACACAATGCTTATGACACCGACCAAATCTGTTTCAGCAATTATTGGAATCACCAGCGATAAAAAGAGCTGCTCGGTCCATCATTGTGCTGCATGTGCCAAAACAGATTGTCCTTTTCGGAAAGAACAGGAGTGAAACGGATGAACTTTTTTACAGAGCTGGCAGGAAGCCGGATGCTCTTTTTTGATGGTGGAATGGGAACACTTTTGCAGGATGCTGGGCTGAAACCGGGCGAACTGCCGGAAAGCTGGAATATCACCCATCCCCAGGATATTTTGTCTATCCATCTGCAATATCTGCAAGCTGGCGCCGATTTTGTTACAACCAATACCTTTGGAGCAAATGCCCTGAAACTGCACGGCAGTCCCTATACAGCCCAGCAACTGACAACCGCCGGTGTACAGCTGGCACGTCAGGCAGTTCAGCAGTCTGGGAAAAAAGCCTGGGTCGCGCTGGATATCGGTCCGACCGGTAAATTGCTCAAACCGTTGGGAGATCTGGATTTTGAGGCGGCGGTTGAAGCTTATAAAGAAATGGTGAAAGCGGGCGCAGAAGCAGGCGCTGATTGCTGCATCATCGAAACAATGAGCGATACGATGGAAATGAAAGCTGCCGTGCTGGCAGTCAAAGAATGCTGCCAGCTGCCGGTTTTTGTCACAATGGTGTTTGATGAACGCGGACGTCTGCTGACCGGTGCGGATATTCCGGCAGCGGTTGCTATGCTGGAAGGACTGGGCGTTGACGCAATCGGACTGAACTGCGGATTTGGTCCGGAGCAGATGCTTCCACTGGTGGACGAGCTGCAACAATGCTGTTCCATGCCAATACTTGTCAGTCCAAATGCCGGATTGCCGGTCGTTGTCAATGGACAGACGATGTATAATTGTTTGCCGGACGACTTTGCGAAGGTGATGGCGGAGATCGCAAAAAAAGGTGTGTGGATGGTAGGCGGCTGCTGCGGCACAACGCCGGCACATATTGCGGCAGAGGTCGCTGCCTGCCAGGGCATCAGTCCGAAACCGCTCCCGGTTCATCATCGGACGGTGGTTTCGTCCGGTTGCTGTGCAGTTGTAATCGGTGAAGATCCGGTGGTCATTGGCGAACGCATCAATCCAACCGGTAAAAAACGCTTTAAACAGGCGCTTCGCGATGGAGATATCGACTATATCCTGAATGAAGGCGTACACCAGTTGGACGCTGGCGCGGATATTCTGGATGTCAATGTCGGTCTGCCGGAAATCGATGAAGCGGATATGATGAAGCGGGTGGTCAGCGAATTGCAGGGAATTATCGATCTGCCGCTGCAGATCGATACCACCAACATGCAGGCAATGGAAGCGGCACTGCGCATCTATAACGGAAAACCGATGATCAACTCGGTCAACGGCAAACAGGAAGTCATGCGGGAAGTCTTCCCATTGGCGAAAAAATACGGTGGTGTAATCGTCGCACTAACGATTGACGAAACCGGTATCCCGGAAACCGCAGAAGGACGGCTCGCAATCGCTGAAAAAATCGTCCGTACTGCGGAAGAAGAATATGGTATTTCCCGTGAAAACCTGATTGTCGACGCGCTGACGATGACCGTCAGCTCCAGTCCGGATGCAGCAGAAGTCACGTTGAAAGCATTGGCAATGATCCGGCAGAAGTTGGGGGTTAAAACGATTCTGGGTGTTTCCAACGTTTCCTTTGGACTGCCGAGACGGGAAATCATTAACAGTGCGTTCTTCCTGCTGGCATTGCAGGCTGGTATGGATGCGGCGATTATCAATCCGGCAAGTGAACCGATGATGCAGTCCCTTTTTGCTTATCGTGTACTGGCGCAGAAGGATGCGCAGTGTTCCAAGTATATCGAACGGTATTCCCAGACGACAGCCGCAGCGCCTGCACCTGCCGTTACTGCTGGCAGTATGACGCTTGAAGACGCCGTACGGCGCGGATTAAAGGAAGAAACCGTTCAGCAGACCCGTGCAGCCCTTGAGACAGCCGGACCGCTGGATATCATCAATGACCGGCTGATTCCGGCACTTGACCTGGTCGGAAAAGGCTTTGAAAAGGGAACGATCTTCCTTCCACAGCTGCTGATGAGCGCTGAAGCGGCAGGAGCTGCTTTTGACCTGCTCAAAGAGGTAATGGCGGCTTCCGGTACCGAACAGCAAAAACGCGGAAAAGTCGTCATTGCTACGGTCAAGGGCGATATCCATGATATCGGAAAGAATATCGTCCGTGTATTGCTGGACAACTATGGCTTTGAAGTCATCGACCTGGGAAAAGATGTTCCGCCGGAAGTGGTGGTCGAAACGGTTGTGCGCGAAAATGTACGGCTGGTAGGTTTGAGTGCCTTGATGACAACGACGGTTCCGTCGATGGAAGAGACCATCCGTCAGCTGCGTGCCGTGACCGACTGCAAGGTTATGGTCGGCGGCGCAGTGCTGACACAGGAATATGCTGACCAGATCGGCGCGGATTACTATGCGCCGGATGCGATGAGTTCGGTTCATTATGCTCTGAAAATCCTGTCGCCGGAAGAATAAACCAAATATGAATAAGTGCTCCCTGTCTACAGTCAGGCAAAAAAATGATTTTGCGCTGCGAACAGGGAGCATTTTGCTGTCCGGAATAAGATTTGCTGTCGAAAACATTGCATTTCAGGGGGATATATGTTAAACTAAGATAGGTATTTTGCGCAGAAGTGAATGACCTCTCTGTGCAGGAAAAAATATATCTGTTATGATAAAAGGAGGATTCGTCATGGCTTATATTCAGGACGTTTTTCCCAATGTAAAAAAAAAAAATCTGGCAAAAAACATATTTGATCTGACCATTTCCTGCCCGCAGATTGCCGCAGAGGCTAATCCCGGACAGTTTGTTCACGTCAAGGCTCCCGGGTTCCAGCTCAGAAGACCGATTTCCATCT
>CALWWT010000196.1 GCA_944385325.1 uncultured Clostridia bacterium
GATTGTGCCGTTATTGGTCAGGGTCACGCCGTCCGGGATAGTAAGGGTTGCGCCAGCCGGGATGGTAATTGTCACGTCTGCGGGGATTGTGATATCCTGTGTCAGAACCACATTGCCCTGAACGGAACCTGTCTGCCCGTAAATCAGCCAGTTACCCTCTCCAGTCGGCTGCTCATTCACTGTATCACCAATCAGTGTTCCGCCTGAAACCGTTACGCTGCCAGCATCCACGCCGGAGCTGTCGCCATTTGTTTCACCGCCGGTCGCTTCCAGCGTTCCGCCTGAAACCGTTACGTTGTCATCAGCATACACGCCGTAGCTGTACATTCCCGCACCGCCGGTCGCAGTCAGCGTTCCATTATCTGAAACCGTTACGCTGTCATCAGCACGCACGCCGTAGCTGTTGTTTCCTGCTTTACCGCCTTCCGCGGTCAGCGTTCCTCCTGAAACCGTTACGCTGCCACCAGCACGCACGCCGTAGCTGTTGCCATTTGTTGCTTCACCGCCGGTCGCTTCCAGCGTTCCTCCTGAAACCGTTACGCTGCCAGCTCCTGCGACATCTATAACTTGCACGCCGTAGCTGTTGCCATGTGTTGCTGCACCGCCGGTCGCTTCCAGCGTTCCTCCTGAAACCTCTACGCTGCCACTCAGAGCATACACGCCGAAGCTTTCGCCATATGTTGCTGCACCGCCTTTCGCTTCCAGCGTTCCTCCTGAAACCGTTACGTTGCCATATCCGTCGGAATCTAAAACATACATGCCGCAGCTAACCTTTGTTGCTTCACCGCCGGTCGCGGTCAGCGTTCCATTATCTGAAACCGTTACGCCGCCATCGCCAACAGCATACACGCCGTAGCTTTGTACTGCTTCACCGCCGTTCGCAGTCAGCGTTCCGGAACCACTAAAAACCAGGTTGCCGGAATAAGCTGCATAAATTGCGGTAGAAATATTATCACCGCCCGCAGCGGTAACGGTATTAGTAGTATTCTTGTCCGATACAATAGTCAGCGTGCCGCCATCGGAATAAATTCCCGCGCCATGCATCGTAGAAGCAACGCCGTTAATTGTCGCGCCGTTCAGCGTCAGGGTGGCTTTGCTTGGCTCGTATTTGACGTTATAATTGCTTTCGCTGGCATTATCTTTTGTTATGCCACCGTTACCATCATTGAGCCAATAAGTAACATTTGTACCATCAATAACTGATGTACCGCCCACAATCAGCGTTGTCGGTGCATCACCCTCCGCAAACGCCGCAGAAGGCAGCAGCATCAGCACCATCAGGACGCTGATAAGTGCCGCCAAAAGTTTCTTTGCTTTCATAAAAAACAAAACCTCCTTCGTATTACCCGAAGAAGGTCAGAAAAGTGAAAATCTCCGGGCGCAGTATACCCCGGAGTGTGGCTCCGGAGTGTGTTCTTACTATTAAAAATTTTCTCACATCCGTCAAGCTTTGTCAAGCGAATTGCGAAAAAAACTGCCCAAAAGTAGTAAAACCACTTTCAGACAGCGGACAGACGTATTTTAGACAGGTGCGTGGTCGAAGCCGTCGAGTGCTGAGCATTTAGAGCGTGGTACAACATCGGCAAACTGGGAGCGCAGGCTCTGCGCCGCGTTTGCTCACGTTGTTATTTCCACGACCGAGCCCGTCGGCACGCGGGCGACCAACGCGAACAAGGGAGCGCAGGCTCTGCGTGCGTGATCAAATTGCAGTAAGGAACGCGTCAACGGCGTCGTCTTTGGTTGCCCACGAGGTCACCAGCCGGATGCAGGTAAAGCCGTTTTCCTCCGACTGCACCTCAAAGGCGAACTGTTCCGAGAGCTTTTCGACCAGTGCATTCGGGAAAACCGGGAAAATCTGGTTGGAGGGCGAATGGACAAGCAGCTTGTACCCTTTCCGGACGATACCGTCCTGAAGACGCGCGGCAAGGGTATTTGCATGACGCGCGGCGTCAAACCAGAGATTATCGGCAAACAGCGTCCCAAACTGCACGCCGAGCAGCCGACCTTTCGCCAGCATACCGCCATGCTGTTTCAGCCCATAACGGAAATCCGGTTTGAGGGCGTCATTGACGATCACGAGCGCTTCACCGAACAGCGCGCCGTTTTTGGTACCGCCGACATAAAAAGCATCGCACAGCTTCGGCAAATCTTCCGGCGCGATATCGTTTTCCGGAGAGGTCAGCGCACTGCCGAGCCGCGCGCCGTCCAGATAGAGGTACAGCCCAAGTTCACGGCAGCAGTCATGCAACGCCGTCAGCCGGGCTTTGGAGTAGATGGTGCCGACCTCGGTCGAATCGGAGACATAGACGAGTTTTGCCTTGACCATATGTTCACTGTCATGACCCGCGACGATATCGCGCACCATCTCAGGGGTGAGGATACCGTCCGGCGCGAATGCCGTCAGGACCTTGTGACCGGTCGCCTCGATCGAGCCGGTTTCATGGGTCGCGATATGGGCAAGGTGGGTGCCGACAGCTGCTTCCCACGGACGGAGAAAGGCAGAAAGCGCGGTCTGGTTGGTCTGGGTGCCGCCGACGAGGAAATGCACATCCGCGTCCGGGCATCCAAACACCGCGCGGATTTTATCGGCAGCGTCACGGCAGTATTCGTCCTCGCCATACCCGGTCGTTGCCTCAAAATTGGTTTTCGTCAGCGCATCCAATACCTCAGGCAGACAGCCTTCCGAGTAATCGTTTTTCAAATAAATCATGATAAAAATCTCCTTTTCTTTCCTGTATACACAACTGCGCCCATCCCGCATCCGGACCTGCGTCAGCAGACAAACTGGTAGAGCGCGATCACCAGCGGCATCGTGACAATGCAGAAAATGACCGTCATGACGTTAAGGGCGCTTGCCTTGACGCTGTCGCCGCCAAAAAGGTCTGCCATCTGGGAAATGCTGACCGCAATCGGCGCACAGGTTGCCAGCATCGTGACCAGCAGCACCTCTTTAGCGCCGGGCATCCACCGTGTCACACCGGTCAGCAGAATCACCCCAATCATCACAACCGGGTAGACAATCAGCCGTCCAAATGTCACGACCCAGCTTTTCCAGCTGGAAAACACCCTTTTCAGATCGACTTCCGCCATCAGCATCCCGATCATCAGCATCGCAGCCGGTCCGATCGTTCCACTCACCGCATCGATCGTATCGGCAAGAATCCCGGAAAACCGTATGCCGCTGAAAAACAGAACCAGTCCTGCCGCAATGCTGAGAATGTTCGGGTTGAGCAGAATCCTGCGCAGATCCGGCTTGTATCCCCTGACCAGCAGCCTTGGCAGATGCACCCATACCAGCACCGTCTGAAAAGCAATGAACGCGCAGCAGTAAAACACATACTCATCCCCCAGCAGCGAACTGACCAAAGGCACGATCAGATTGCCGCCGTTGGAATAGATCAGCGACGCGCGCTCGACTCCATCCAGCCGCAGCCTGTCGCCGATCACCCGTGTCAGCAGGATGAACACGATATGCAGCAGGACTGCCGCAGCCAGCGCAAGCCCCAATCCTGCCAGCCGTTCTTTGTTCATCTCGATCTGGAACGCCGACAGGATCATGCACGGGCAGATGATATACAACGTCAGCCCGGAGATCGGCGCGGTTTTTCCCTTGCCAATCGCGCCGAACCGCACAACCGCATATCCCATCAGCACCATCAGCGCCATCGACAGAATCTTTTCCAGCAGCAGCAAACTCAAGTCCATGTAAATCCTTCCTTGTCTGTGAAAATTGTCGCATACAAGGCTATTTTACCACATCCGCGCCCGGTTGGAAAGGTTTCTGCCTCTTTTTTCAAAACCTGCATTCCAAACGACCCGTCCTCCCCTATCCGGACAGCTTTTCCAGTGCGGCGATCTCCAGATCCAGGTCAAACCCACCCTGCGCAAACGCCTCGATATCGTAGCTGGGCTTGGGAGAACCGCTGCCGGGTGTATGTACAGGCTTGTCCTGCCGCGCCTTTGCGATATCCTCGTTTTCCCACTGGAGCAATCGTGCGTAACAATCGGCAGGCTGTTTGCCATGCCCTTTCATCCAGACCGACACCCGATCGATCAGCTCATCCCGGTTGCGCACCTCGGTTTTAAGTGCATCGTATTCCGCGTCGGTCAGCTGGATATTCTGAAAACGGCCATACCTGCGGTATTTCTGCGCAGGCGTGTCAGAGTGGGCGCAGCCCACCCTCTTTTCATTTAGTTTTGTATTATTTTGTTTTATTTTATTTAGGGGCATTTCTGCCGCAGAATCGGAGGTTTCTGCAACATAATCCATGTTACTGTTATCCTGCAAAGAATCCTGTGCAGCCTTTGCGTATTTTTCAGCGCGCCGGGCGGCAGAGCGTCCGCTTGGCTGCTGCTCGTCGCCCAGCAGCCAGAACTCGTCATACGTCACCTTCACCCGTGCGGTCGCTTCCTTATAACGGCGCTGAATCGCGGCAGAAGTGACCACGCCATTTTGGAGCAGTTCGTTGTCAAACAGCCCCAGTTCACCGCAGTAGCTGAGGATCTCAGCGAACTGCTTCTCATCAGCCAGCCATTTGCTGCCGATCAGGCGGATAATCCGGAGCGCGAGCATGTCCATCGAATGGAAGCGCAGAAAATACCCTTCCTTATAAATAGACATGAGCAAAGCGGAATACACCGTGCAGCCGACCGGACCGAACCGGTTCATCAGCAGCATAATGCGTTCATCGTCAAAAAAGTTAACGTCGACTGAGAAATAATGCAGCCCTTTATTAACAGGACGCGCCATGCAATCACCTCACGATACTTTAAACATATGTTCCTGAACCAACACAAAAAAATCTTCCGCATCTGCGAAAGTACACTCTATATATTTATTATACTGTAAATATCTGAAACTGTCAAGAACATTTATTCTCGATTGGTCAGAAAACAGAAAATTTATCTGTTCCCTGTCCCGTTGCTGTCCATCTGCCGTCAAAAACCAACAACAATATCCGCAAAAAGCGACCGCTGCAAATCCCCCAAAGAGAATTTGCAGCGGTTTTTCAGTCGTCATAATGCCCGCGAAGCTGGACGATTTCAATATGATCGTTTTCTATTCTGAAAACCAGCCGATTCTTATCATCAATCCTGCGGCTCCACAATCCGGACAAATTCCCACGGAGTGGTTCAGATTTTCCAAGCCCCTGAAATCCATTTCGCAGGATATCTTTTAGCAGCAGATTGATACGTTTAAGGGTTTTTTTATCTTGCGTCTGCCAAAAAAGGTATTCTTCCCATGCCTGTTCCGAAAAAATAAGGTTACTCATTTTCCATTTTCTCCAACTCTTCCATTGTTTTCATCACAGTCTTTCCATTTTTCAACTGCTGAACACTTTGCTGCAAAGCTTCCACATTGCTGTCGGAATAAAACGGGTCGTTGCTGGGACGAAAAGGAAGACCATTTAGCCGGATAGACTGGCGAAGAAACATATTGATCGCGGTGGACATATCCATCCCGAGGTCAGAAAATACGTCTGCTGCCTGTTTTTTAATTTCATCTGGAACACGAATACTGATATTAGCCACGATAAGACCTCCTTTCTAATTATATTATACGCCAGTTTCA
>CALWWT010000197.1 GCA_944385325.1 uncultured Clostridia bacterium
AGGCTGCCGTCGCCCATATCCAGCATGGCGGCGGGCTTTTCGGCGCCCCATCTGCGGACTACGGTAAATCCGAATACACCGGTGTAAAAGTCGATGGTTTTTTGCAGGTCGGCAGCTGTCAGCGCGATATGGTGGAGTCCTTTTTTCATATTGCTCATCCTTTCATTCTCCCGGAGCAAAGATCAATAGCTCTGGATATTTTCACAGACGTAAATGGTAATCGAGCCGCCGCTTTCAAGGTCATACTTGGTGCCGACCATATGATCGCAGCCGATGACATATCCCGACGGGTAATCGGTGCTGATCTGCTTTTCCACCGTATAGGGGATGGAAAGCTCGTTGAGCAGCTGTTCATACTCCTCCTGGGTGCACTTTTCCCAGTCGGGGATGACGACATACTGGCTGCCGCGGCTGACCTTGATGCGGACGGTCGCGCCCGCTTCCATCGGGGTGCCGACAGCGGTATCCTGCCAGATGATCTCGCCCGCTCCGGCGCTTTCACTGTATACAAACTCGATTTCCGGGTCTATCGTGATGTGGCCGGTCACCTCGCCGTCCTGCTGGACATCTTCCAGCTGACGTCCGACCAGCTGGACCATCGACCATGCAGCTTCGCTGGATTCTTCCGAGCTTTCCAAAGAGGGTTCGGAGGAAATTTCCGAGGAGCTTTCCTGAGCGGAAGATTCCGAACCGGACTGTTCAGAAGAAGACGAGCTGACCGGCGGCGTATAGTTTCCAAATCCGGAGCTGGAGGAAGAATCATCAGAGCTGTCGGAGGAAACGATACTGTTTTTATAGGAATCTTTATTGTCGTCTTTTCCGCCGAACAGGAACCAGAAGGTGAAGATCAAAATAATCAGCAGAATCGGCAGAGTAACAAACATCGCCGTCAAAACGACATTGCGTTCCTTTTTCTTTTCCATTTCCCTGGAGCTGACATGGTTTGCCTGAACCGGACGCTGCTGGCCACGCTGCTGGACCGGCTGTCTGGAGCCGGAAGATACAGGACGCTGCTGACCGGAAGGGTTTCTGACCGGCTGGCGCTGCGGCTGAACAGACGGACGGGAACCGGTATTGCGTCCGGTGCGTGCAGGTTCACCGCCGGTACGTCTGGGAGCGTCGCTATTTCCGGCAGGGGTATGCCGGACAGGATTGTCAGGGTAACGCGGTGCATCGGAAATCCGTGCTTTTTCACCGCCTGAGGGCTGGATTGCGGGGATTGCGACAGTCGGAGCGTCGCCGCCGGTTTGCGGCTTGGCAGGAAGCAGACGGCTGCTCAGTTCAGGGATCGTGCGGATACGGTCGTCCGGACGGATGGCAAGACCCTGCAAAATTGCCGAAGAGACCCTGGTCGGGACAGTTTCGTTGCGTTCACGCGGGCGGATAAGTTCGGTTTCCGGCGACCGGATCAGTGCCTCAGGCGGAGCGATACCGGTGACGCAGAGGTACAAAACAGCACACAGCGCGTAAATGTCCGTCCAGGTCCCATGCGGAGAGGTGGTCGAATACTGTTCCGGAGCGGAAAACCCGGGGAAGAGTTCAGCGGTCAGTTCGGTGCGGGCAGCGCGTACGGCGCTGATGCCAAACCCGGAGAGTTTTGCTTTCCCGGAGCTGGTGATATACAGGGTCGACGGGCTGATACCGCGGTGAATGATCCCGTCCTCATGGATCAGCTGCATCGTCCGAATGACCGGCATCATCAAATCATACGTTTCGCCCCAGGTCAGCATCATGCCTCTGCGCTGCAAAAACTGTTCCAGCGTTTCCCCAAGCGGGTACTCAGAGACGGCATAGACCGTTTCACAGTCCTCGGTGATATCCAGAATCTGCGCCAGCGAAGAGATCGAGCGCAGATGGGAGATTTTTTCATTCACCTCAAGGAAATCGCTGAGATAGGTTTTAAACTGAATCTGGCAGTTGGGACGGATCTCAACAGTCCGTCCGTCATCAGCGCGGGTGACAAGGGCCTCAGGGAAAAATTCCCTGACCGCGACTTTACGGTCAGAGACGGTATCATAACCGATATATGTAACACCCTCACCATTATAAGCGAGAACCTTACCGACCAGGTAACGTCCGCCGATCAGGGAACGAGGGGGAAGGCAGGACTGGATACGCGGCACATTTTCCGAGTAACCGCAATAAGGGCAGACAGTCAGATCGCCCTTATTTTCCATGCAGCCCATGCACAGATTCTCGTTCATCCAATTCATTCCTTTCTGTTCCGGGCGGAAAAGCCTGCGGAGTAGATGTATATGCGGAAAAATCCGCCAAAAGACGGCTGACAGAGCCAGCCGATCGATAGAGAGCATAAAATCGCTTATACAATTATAATGGATTTTCTTTCTTTTGTCAATTGTTCCGAAGTCATGTGAGTGGATTGGCAGGATAAACAAAAAGGAAAAATAAAATTTAAAGATTTGCAACTTTTTCCTTAGAAAAAACGTATTATAATATAGAGTGTCGAAAAACATTTTTGAGAATTTTGAAAATCGCTAAAACTCATCCAAAGTTTGCCATAGGACGGAAAGCAGGTCCAGGGCGGATGGTTCGCGCAGCGAACCGTGCCCTGGGCGCGCCTA
>CALWWT010000198.1 GCA_944385325.1 uncultured Clostridia bacterium
GGTCGCGTTGACTTCTTCCACCTGGTATTCCAGCATCGAACTGACCCGTTCTGCCGACTGATTCATCGCCTGCCGGTAACTGTACAGAAACGACAGGATCAGGATCAGAAGCAGCGGGACCAGCAGCACTGTAACCAGCTTCATGATCATAAGCAGCGATGGATTCCGGGTGAATTTGATATTTTTCAGCCCGCTGAATTTTTCCCTGATCATTCCCATGCCGATCATTCATCCCTTTCTGTATTTCCGGCGATACTCTCCCGGCTGCAATCCCGTCCGGTCATGAAATATGCTTGAAAAATAGGAGAGGTTGTCATATCCGACCGTTTGCGCAATTGAACTGATGGACAATTCGGAATGGGCAAGCATTTCTTTTGCCCGTTCGATCCTCCGTTCCTTGATGTAGGCAGCAAGCGACTGACCTGTCTTCTCCTTAAACAGTTTGGCAAGGTAGTCCGGGTTCATAAACACCCTTTTGGACAGTGATGCACGGTTGAGTTCCTCCGACAGGTGGCTGTCCACATATCCGCGCACAATGTCCACGACCGACCCTTCCCCTTCGTCCGGCTGGTCGGATGAGCTAAGACAGCTGACAGTCTGCATCGCCTGCCGGACAACATAAGACGCAAATTCCTCCATCCCGTCCACATTATCCTGCGCCTGCTGGCTGAGCCTCCGATAATCGTCATTGGCAAAAAGCGTTCGTGCCGATACATTGTTCGCCGCAAGAAAAGAATAGATCATCTGCATAAAATCCAGCTGCATCGATTCCAGCCCGGAACGGGTGAGCGTTCCGGCGCGGGCTGAGTCTTTCATCCGGGAGATAAAAATCGCCAGCATCTCTTCCCATCTGCCGGTATTCAGATACTCCTCCAGTTTCTGATACATCGGCGGATTGGCATAGACCGCATCTTTCTTGCGATAGACAAAAATATCATAAATCTGGTTGGTCCGGGTGACGTCGTCCCGAAAAATCTGGAAACATTTGGTAACAATCACCGGTACATTCAAAAATTTGATATCACAGCAGTAATAACAATCGATGTCGACCTCAAAATACCCATTCCCAAAATGGATAAACCGCTGACAGGCATTGACAATTGCCTCCCGGTCGGCAGGGCAGCTGTCCTTTTGCAGCAGCACCAGCTGATAGGAGCCCGGCGCGATCCCGACCAGCGATTCAACCTGCAAGCCCGGCAGCGTGAACAGCTCCTCCAGTACATTGAAACATGCGGTATCCATCAGTTCGGTGTTCCAGCCGCCCAGCTTCTCAGCCCGGTACAGGTCAAACACCAAAAAGGTGAACAGGTCTTGCTCACGATAGCTGATTCTGCGCTTTTCCGCCTGTGCCATCAGCCATTTTCCCAGCCCGTGCATCTCGTCTTCTTTGCAGACGCCGTTGTGGCAGGCCTGCAGCCGGTTGAGCAGCTGTCCCCAGAGCCCCTTGCGGTTTTCCTCCTGGAAACCCAGCCAGTAATCCCCGTACAACTGGTTTTGCCGCTCCTGGCGGATACGCTCCACCTCTTTCGCCGCGGCTGCCAGCTTTTGCGTCAGTTCCTGATATCGGATGGGCTTGAGATAATAGTCAAACGCCTGAAGCTCGATCGCTTTTTTGGCATAGTTGAAGTCCGAGTATGCGGTGCAAAAAATCGTGACGATATCCCGATGCTGCTCGCGCGCCCATTCCAGCAGCGACAGCCCGTTCATGTCCGACATCTCAATATCGGTTATCAGCACATCGATCGTCTGCTGACGCATGATCTCAGCCGCCTGTTCCCCGCTATGTGCACAATATATCCCGGTATACCCCAGTTTTTCAAAATCAACCCCCGACAGTATCCCTTCGATCACATCCGGCTCATCATCAACAATCAACAGCTGCATTCTTTGTTCACCCATGTATTCTATCCTCGCTGACTGTAAGATTTTCTTTCATTATACATGATAGAAAAAAGATTTGCAACGTTTTATCAGGCAAATTGAATATGAATAGACGGATAATAGTCTGTTTTTTGATATAAAAAGTCCGTTTTTTTGCTGGTAAAATCCTCTGGAAACTGATATAATGAGGATAAACGCTGTACGCTGTGTTTTGTCAGTTTATTTTATAACTTTTTATTTTTTCTTTAGGGAAAGGATGTCTTCTATGCGTGAATACGACAAAAGCCATGTGGAATTCCTCCGATTGCAGCAGACACCTGAGATGGTTCACGGCGCCCCGATCATTATCAAGCGCTCCCCGACCGAACCCAGACCTGGCTGCGCTGACCATCATGAAACCGCCTGTATGAAGATGCACTGGGTCGCAAGAGAGGACGACTCCGCGAAAAAAGAGGACAAGCCGCTCACCCCTGAGCAGGCTATCCAAAAGATGCGGGACCAGATGGGCTTTCCCAACCGCAATATCTGCTCGGTCGAAATCCATACCAAGTTTGAAACCATCCGGAATGGTGACAATGAAGTCGGTCTGTGGCGCTATTACCGGCGCGATACCCAGTACCAGAAAAAACGTCCCTGCTTTATCTTCTATCATGGCGGCGGATGGGTCGGCGGCACTCCGTATACCGTGGAAAACCCCTGCCGGCTGATCGCGGAACTGTCCGGCGGCGTTGTATTCAATGTCGATTACGCTCTTGCACCTGAAAAAAAATATCCCAATGGCGTCAATGACTGCTGGGCTGCTCTCTGTCATGTTTACCAGCACGCCGAAGAATACGGCATCGACCCGACTAAAATTGCGGTCGGCGGCGACTCGGCAGGCGGTAATATGACGGCGGTCGTTTCGCTGATGGACCGTGACCGCGGTACCCATATGGTCGCTTTGCAGGTTCCGATGTATGCCGCTGTCACCTTCAAGGGCAGTGCGACACCCGGTTACCATTTCAGCATCGCGGAATATGAATTCGACCCTTCCCAGGAGGCAGAACTGAATCCCCGCGTTGCGATTTCCCGTCCTAAAGATGAGGAACATGATGATGAAATCATGATGGGCAACCTGTATTTTGACGACCCGGAGCATCAGTGCCTGGAAACCTATGCTTCTCCGCTGATGGAAAAGGATTTTACCGGTATGCCCAGATGCCTGTCGGTCTCCTGTGAATATGACGGACTGCGGATTCAGGATGAGCTGTATGCAAAGAGGCTTGCAGAAGCTGGCGTAAAAGTCAAATCCATCCGCTACCGCGGTGTCTCCCATGCGTTTATTGACCGTCTGGGCTTTGTTCCCCAGGCGGAAGACCTCTGCATTGAAATTGCCGAGGCTATGAAACAAATGTAACAGAAAGGTTGGATTTTTATGGCAAAGTTTACCTGTAATTTTATCTCCTATACCCTCCGCCGTACCGTCGATATCACGGTGATCATCCCGTCTGTCACCATTCCGGAATCGATGGGCATGACCCTTCCCAAAGGCGAAAAACCGCATCACCAGAAACCCGGCAAGTATCCCGTTCTTTACCTGCTGCATGGTATGGGCAACAACCATGCACAGTGGACCGGGTATACCAATGTTGAGCTGTTCGCTGAGGAACGCAATATCGCTGTCGTCATGCTGTCGGCTGAAAACAAATCTTATGTCAATGTCTACGGCGACCGGTTCTTTGACTTTGTTTCCGAGGCACTGCCCGATTTTGTCAAAGCAATGTTCCCTGTCTCCGACCGTCCGGAAGATACATATATTGCCGGTCTGTCAATGGGCGGCTTTGGAACACTGGTTCACGCATTCTCTCATCCCGAACGTTTTGCCGCTATGGGCGCTTTCTCTGCGGCTGTTCAGCTGAACCCCTATTCGCTGGCTGGTGACGATGAGGCTGACAAGCATCCGATCGATCCGGCATATGACCCGCTTTCCCTGGCGAAAAAATGCGTCGCCGATGGCAAAAAGGTCCCGCAGATCTATATCGCCTGCGGTGAAAATGATTTCCTGTATGAGGCAAACAAAGAATTTGTCAAACAGCTGGAGAAGCTTGGTCTGAAACCGACGGTCGATTTTGTTCCCGGATATACCCATGAATGGAGATTCTGGAACCTTGAGGTGGAAAAATTCCTTGACTGGATTGTCCGTTCGGATGACTATGCCGAGAGCAAACGTCAGATTTGATGGCTTAAATAGAACTGAATATCTATCATAAAAGTTGGGATCAGCAGGTCCAGGACAGGCATATCTTTGAACGCTGCCCCGACTATTGAAAAAACTATAGTAAAACAGGGATGCGGTTTTGAAGTGACCGCATCCCTGTTTTTTATATCGTATTTACCGCGTCTGCCGCAGAAATTGTTCCAGCCGCCCGACCAGCAGCCCGCCGGTGATCCCGATCACAACGCCTGTGACCGCACCCGAAATCAGCAGCACCGGAAGGTAAAACCAGACGTTTACCGTCTCCAGCACCACCATCGCAACCAGCAGCTGCCCGATATTGTGCATCACGCCGCCGCAGATGCTGACACCTGTGATATGCAGCCGGTTATCCTTTGCCAACAGCGCCATCACCACAAAGCTTAAAAGTCCGCCCGCAAGGCTGTAGATCATGCTGAACAATCCGCTAAATGTCAGCCCGGTTAGTACAATTCGTACCACCGAAATGACAAATGCGCCTCTGCTCCCAAGGGTATACAGCGCAATCAGTACCACCAGGTTTCCAAGCCCCAGCTTGATGCCCGGTATCCCGAAATTGAAGGGAATCAGATGTTCCAGATAGGAAAAGACAAAGGCAAGCGCGATCATCATCCCGTACAGGACGATGCGCTGCGTCTTTTCATTTCTACGCAATGGCATCCACTTCCCCTTTCTCTCCGCCGCGGATGGTCACAACCACCCGGTTGGGCAGGCAGATGATGCTCTCTCCGTCCCTTGAAATCGCATAGTGACGGACACAGACGCCGTCCGGGCAGCTTGCCGACTCGATTTCCGCTTTTCCGTCCGAAATGACCAGCAGATTTTCTCCGCCGTCAAACCCTGATATCGTGACCTCGGTGTCTTCGCTGAGCGGCAGCGTCATGACGACTTCGCCGTCAACCGCTACCTCGACTTTCCCATCTGATACCGCCGGTCGGGTATAGAGAAACAATATCCCTGCCAGCCCGATAGCAAGTACGACCAGCAGCAGAATCAGGTCCCGTCTGCCAAAAATCTTTTTCTGTTCCAAAGCCGACCTCTTCTGCCTGTAATCAGCTCAGCTGCTCGGT
>CALWWT010000199.1 GCA_944385325.1 uncultured Clostridia bacterium
ACTTCTGGTTTGCAACGGTGCAGGAAGTCTTGCATGCAGACTGGCAGGAAGCCTGGCACTCGCCGCAGCCGCCTTTAGCAGCGGACTCTTTCAGATTGCTTTTGTTGAGAGACTGAACGTGTTTCATTAAAAACGCTCCTTTACTATGTATTTGGGTTTATCCCCTGCCAATTAAGGGCAGGATTTACAACGGCCTTCTCCGCGGTCTTACCCGTGATCTGGCCTTTCCCGGCTTGAATTTTGCTCTTTTCCCGGACACCATCCCAGCGCCAGCCGCTCCCGCCAGCAGCAGTACTCCGCCCCGCAGCAGTTCACCCATTCCCGGGCTTCGCAGCAGCAAAAGCGACATTCCCCACAGCAGTACGGCGGCAATCACTCCGCACAGTTCTTTCCGTTCTCCGGCAAATCCGCTCCCAAATCCTCCGGAAGCGAGTCCGCCCAGGCAGATCGGAACCCATACCAGCATCGGATAACTGGACAGCGCCATCTCCAGCTTTACCGCACACAGTGCCGACAGCGGCATCATCACCGCCGTCACCGCACTGCCTGCCAGCAGTCCGATGGCAATCGGAAAAAGAAATCCCCTGACCGACCATTTTGACGGCATATTACCACCCCTTTTTGATTCATGGATGGTAAACAATATGCGTCAGAACTTAAAATCAGACGTCGTCGTGAATGGTTTCGCAGGACTGAACCGCCCAGCGTTTGATACGGATCTTGGTATTATTGCTTCCGGTTTCGATCAGCAGGGTATCCTCACGCAGCGAAACAACGCGGCCAACAATACCACCGGCAGTCACGATCTCATCGCCGACCTGCAGGTTATTGCGCATTTTGGTAACTTCTTTTTCTTTCTTTTTCTGCGGACGAATCAACATAAAATACATGACGACAATAACCAGCGCCAGCGGCAGCATGGAAACAACCAGAGACAATACACCGGCCTGCTCACCAGCAGCAGCCGTCATCAGAGCGGTAGAAATCATAGTTTTCCTCCAGATTTATGAGTATTCAGGCAATTATTCACCTGTATCAACCTATATTATACATGACAAACAGCGGATTCGCAAGGGGGAAGATCGGATTTTCAAAAGGTTTTAACAAAATTTCCGGTACTCCGGTCATTTTTCGCCGTTTACCTGTGCAGACGGGCAGAATCCGGTCATCGGGCATTTATCGCACCATGTCTTGCGCGCGGTACAGATATCCCTTCCAAAATGCACCAGCCGATGGCAGAAAGCGCCGCCTTCTTCCGGTGGGATCACCTGCCAAAGCTGCTGTTCCACCTTATATGGGTCTTTGCCTTCCGACAATCCCAGCCTTCCGCAGATGCGGATGCAGTGAGTATCGGTGACGATGCAGGGTTTGCCAAAAACATCACCCAGCACAAGGTTAGCTGTTTTGCGTCCGATTCCGGGCAGAGAAGTCAGCCCTTCCATTGTATCGGGAAGCTGACCGCCCCATTTTTCGATCAGTTCACCGCAAAGTGCTTTGATATCCCGTGCCTTGGTATGGAACAATCCGCAGGGACGGATGACTTCCTCAAGGTCTTCAATTGGAGCCGAAGCGAGTGCTTCAAGGGTCGGATACTTGCTGTACAGCTCATCGGTGACGATATTGACCCGTTTATCGGTACATTGTGCGGAAAGTCTGGTTGAAATCAGCAGTTCATACGGCTTTTCATAGGTCAGCGAACAAACCGCGTCCGGATACAGTGTTTTCAGCGCATCGATTGCCAGCAACGCCCGTTTTTTTCTATCCATCTTCATTCCTCCGTCAGTTATCCAGCTGCTGCGGCGCACCCTCTCCGGTTACGTCCCGCATCCAGTGATGGTTACGCATCCGCCAGACAAGCATCAGCAGTTTGACCGGCTCATCCAGCTTGGTACATGCATATACCACCAATACCGGTGCGCCAAAGACAAATGCACTCAAGAGTGCAGCCGGTGTTGCAAACAGCCAAAGTCCAGCAAGATCGACAAACAGTGCAAACCTTGGGTCCCCGCCGCCTCGCAGCAGACCGACTACACCGATACCCGTCTGGGCAACAAACAGAACAATGACTGCCAATACCCTCAGCATTTCAATAGCGAGCTGTTTGGTTTCCTGCGGCACGTTGTAAAAGCTGACAACCGGTCCGGACAGCCCAAGAATTAGACAGGAAGCGAAAACACCCAGAATTACACCGATAATTCTGAACCAGGTTACCCTTTCTCTTGCGCGTTCCATTTTTCCGGCACCGATATCGTTACCGATGATAATAGCGGCGGCATTCGCAACACCAAAAATCAAGACCGACGAAAACTGCTGGACAATAGACGCGATCTGGCTTGCCGAAACAACCGACGCGCCAAGTCTTCCCATAACCATCGACTGGATAGAGATACCGACCGACCAAAGCACTTCGTTAAACGCAACCGGCAGACCGTTTTTCAGGTAGTTTTTGAGCAACCCAACGTCAAACTCCCAGAAGTCCCTGATTTTAAACCGCAGCTTACGGTCGATCACTAAGATGTATATCAACACGATGATTGCCTCACCCATTCTGGCAATGACCGTCGCAATGGCAGCGCCTCGGATACCCAGTTTCGGGAATCCGAAACTGCCGAAAATCAACAGGTAATTCAGACCCGTATTGCACACCAGTGAAAATATCGAGTCGATGACCGCTATACGAACGGTTCCAACACTTCGGATAGTCGTCAGCAGCGTATTGGACAAACCAAAAAAGAAATAGCACAGACCAATAATCCTCAGATATTCTGCACCTGCCGCGATGATCTCCGGATCGTCGGTATAAATCCGCATCACCGTTTCCGGGAAAAACATAACGGCTGCTCCCAGCAGGATACTAACGGTAAGTGCCACTTTCAAGCAAATAGAGATAACGATTTTAATCGACCGTACATCCCCTTTTCCCCAAAACTGTGCGTTCAAAACACTCGAACCGGACGCCATCCCGAAAATCAACAGGTTAAAAATAAAAAATGGCTGGTTTGCCAGCGACGAAGCCGACAATTCAATCTGTCCCAGCCTTCCCAGCATCAAACTGTCCATCATCTGTGCCGCAAGGGTAATCAGGTTCTGCGCCACCATCGGCAGCATCAGCGTGACCAGTGTCTTCAAAAACTGACGGTCCTTAAACATCGAGCGTGACATTGCCTAATCCATTCCTTTCCAAAATATTCACGTTTAACCGCATAAAGTCGGCGGACTGCAATCCTTTATCCTGTCCGCCGATTGATACACATATTCTCAATATTTTACATAATCTTCCGCAGCCGGGATCATCGACTGATCGGCATTGAGTACCCGTGTTGCTTCCCTAGCCTCTTCCGATTGATTGTCCAGTTCGCCCTGAATAGCGGCAAGCTGCTGACGTACCTGTTCGATCTCCTGTATCGTCTCTTCCGATACAGCGCGGAAATTTTCCTCCACTCCGCTCAGCTGGTCGCTCAGACCGGAAAAGCGGGTCTTTGCCTCACCGCACCGGCTGGTGATATTGGTGCGGATTTCTTCAGCATCCGCTTTGGCTTTTTCAATGATCTTTCGGGCATTGATCTTTGCCTGAATCAGCAGTTCCCCGATCTCAATCCCGGTACGTTCGGCAAAACGCGCGGTTATATCCGCAAGTTCGCTTTGCAGTTCCTCATTTTTTGCCGTTTCCTGACGCAGATTTTCTTCCAATACATTCTTCTTCATTTGCAGCTGGGTATTAAGCGCCTTTTGTGCGGAAAGTTCCCGCTGGAGTTCCTCATTCTTTTTGCGCAGGACTTCCATCTGACCGGAAAGCTGCTCAGTCTCCTCACCCATTTCGCGCAGCTGCAAAGTCATCTGCCCAATTGTCTCCGACTGATCGTCACACTGATCCTGAAGGGCAGTTGCCTGCTGCCGGACGGCTGCCAGCTCAGACTTAAGGGCTGTAATTTCCTCTCTGTGCTTTTTCTGGGTCTTCTCAAAATAATTCATAACATCGGTTTTATCAAAGCCGCCGATGACCGCTTTTTTAAACAGCTCCGCCGATTCCATTTTTCGCCGCTCCTTTCGTACCTGCGCCAAAAAAGGCGCAAATAATACATCTTCTTCATTATACAGGATAGCTTCCCGTTTGTCCAGCCGTTAATAATTGGCTGTCATTTTCATTTTTTGAGCAGACAAAAAGCGCATTGCCACCGCAATGCGCTTTTGCATCCAATCAGATCATCTTCTCATACGGTTTCCTGTTCCAGTTCTTCCGTCAGCCGCAAACCTGCCGTATCGGTAACCGGGAGAGAAAAAACAATACTTTTTGCCTTGCTCTTCATGCCGGCATGGTCCATGATCGCCCGCATAACCGGATTTTTGCGTTCCTGGCGGACAACAATCAGTACCATTTCCTTTTCTGCTGCCAGTTTGACACCCAGAAACTGCTCCGCTTTTTCCATACCGGTTCCCTTTGCGTGAATAACTGTACCGCCGCCGGCACCTGCTTCACGGGCCGCGTCCATGACCATTTCGGTATATCCAAGGTTGGTGACAATTACCAGCAATTCATATCTGGTTTCCTTCAAACTGCTCTCCTCCCCCAATTCAAAATTCTGTCCGCTGGTCAGAAATTCCAGCTGTCTTTTTCCGCCAATGCTGCTGACCGGTACAATAAAACTGATTCCGGTTCCCGGAATGTCAATCCGCAGCCTGGAACGCATCCCGGACTTGACCCGTCTCCAGGTTTCTCCGGTCACGATGGACAAAATCACCGTCTTGTCGCTGGCTTCCAAACCAAAATAGTCCAGCATTTCACTGGCAGCCGTCCCGCGTCCGACTGTCGCCAGCATCAGTTCCAGACCTTCACCTTCATAAAGTTCCAAAAACCTTCGGGTATCGGGACGGTTTACGATAGTGATCATCAAATTCAGTTCGTTCATAGTCCCACCCCTTACAATTCAATAATCGCATCATCGTCAAACGCCGCAAGTGCACCGGCAGGTGCAGAAACCGCTGTCCTGCTCTTTTTCAGCTGGGAAACCAGTCCCATCACCTGCACCGTAATCAACGGCGTCATGGCTACCATCGCAACCACGCCAAAAGCATCCGTTACCAGATTCCCGCCGACCGCAATGCAGGCGCCCTGTGCCAGCGGCAATAAAAATGCAGCCGTCATCGGACCGGAAGCGACACCGCCCGAGTCAAAGGCGATGGCGGTATAGATCTTCGGGACAAAAAAGGAAATCCCGATTGCGATCGCGTATCCCGGAATCAAAAACCACATGATCGAAATCCCGGTCAGCACCCGTACCATTGCAAGCCCAAGCGATACCGCAACGCCAATCGACAGCGCTGTTCCCATTGCACCGGCAGAGATCGCACCGTCCGTCATTTCCTCAACCTGATGGTTCAGGACATAAACTGCCGGCTCGGCTTTTACAATAAAGTAGCCCATCACCATTGCGACCGGAATCAGCAGCCAGCCGGTTGTGCCGGTTGCCAGTTCCTGTCCGAGAAAGTTGCCGGCAGGCATAAAACCAACGTTCACGCCGGTCAGAAACAGTACAAGCCCGATATATGTATATCCCAAGCCGATCAGGATTTTCACAAGATTGCGTCCCGACAGTCTCAGCGACACAACCTGAAACACCGCAAAAAATAAAATAATCGGCAGCAGCGAAACGGCAATTTCCCGAATATAATCCGGGAAACCATCTGCAAACAGACCCCACAATTCTTTTGAATCAGCAATTTCCGGCACTGCCGTTATCTGATATTCACTTTCTGTCGGACGGTAGATCATCCCCAGCAGCATGACCGCCAGAATCGGTCCGACCGAACAGAGCGCAACCAGGCCAAACGAGTCATCCGCGGCATGACGGTCACTTCGGATTGCCGAGATACCGACGCCCAGCGCCATGATAAACGGTACCGTCATCGGTCCGGTCGTAACACCGCCAGAATCAAACGCGACGCTCAAAAAACTCTCCGGAACAAAAATGGACAAAAGAAATACAATTGCGTAAAATACAACCAACATTCGCGGCAGCGTAATACTGAACAGCATTCTCAGCAGCGCCATGACCAAAAACAGCCCGACCCCGCCTGCAACCGCCAAAATCAAGACCATATTCGGCACGGACGGCACCTGCGTAGCCAGTACCTGCAAATCTGGTTCAGATATCGTGATAATAAAACCCAGTAAAAAAGATATCAATATAACCAGCCACAGTTTTCTGCTTCGGGTCATACTTGTGCCGATTCGTTCTCCCATCGGCGTCATTGCCATCTCAGCGCCCAGGGTGAAAAACATCATCCCGACAATAATCAGCACTGCTCCCATTAAAAAGCACAACAGGATGCTCGGTGAAATAGGCGCGACGGAAAAACACAGCAGCAATACAATGCCGATAATCGGCAATACAGCCTGTAAGGATTCCTGTAATTTTTCCTGTAGTCTTTTGGTACTTGCGATCAAACGCTCCTCTCCTTTCCGCTCGGTGAAATAGTTTTATATATACTCGGCTCATCCGCTTAAATGGAAGATCTTTTTCAGTATATATATAATTATAACACGGCGGAAAAATTCTTACCAGTTATTTTCTCATAATATAACAGTTTTTTCACAACTAAAAAATAAATATCAATTATTATATGAATAAAAAATTAAATAATTCTGACAATTCCCATTGGTGTCTGATCATTCCCCTGTCTGAGCGGATTATCGGCCAGAATTTTTTCGAACAGCCGCAAATTCATCTCATCTGAACATCCAATTATTTCGCCGCCAATATCATTAAAATCAATGACAGCCACTCTGACGCCTTTCACCTGCAAACTGTCCCGGATACTTACCGCGACCTGGGAAGCATTTTTGGGGGAGAGGACGATCCACCGGTTATAGGGCGGTATTGTACAATCACAGGGTCCGTCAATGCCAGCGGCCTGTATTCCGGCGACCCGGTAAAACCAGCCATGTTTTCCAAATATTTTCCCCAATGCCCCAATGCCGGCCGCGATCAAAATTTTCAACCTGCCGCACTCTTTCAGTGCGCACTCCATCGTTTCCGGAATGGCAAGTCCGATGCCATACGACGTCCGGGTGACAAACCAGGACAAAAAACGCGCAAGCAACCCTGGGTGGATTTGCTCAGCCGGCATGGCACGCCCCTGGGCAATGGCTACGATTTTTTCAGTAATGATCAGGACATCACCCGGCTGTAAAAAAGGCTCCGCATATTGCCGTACAAATTCTTCAAGATCCTCCCCTACGGTCACCAGCGGCGTTTTGATACACAGCCTGCTGTAGCGTTCTCCGTCCACACGCACCGCTTCTGCACGGTCAAAATTCACCAGCAGCCCCGGAAAAGAAGATTCCCTTTGGATATGCTGTATTGTTTCGCGCTCATCGTTTAGCGTGTCCTTTCGCTCAAGCCGCATTTCATTTCCATCCTTTATCTGTTGATTTGAGGCATCAACTGCCTCCAGATACAGAATACAGCAATCACACTTTTGATACTTTGAGCAAAAGAAGGGAATTTCTTGAGATTTTATTCAGATTGTTTTTCAGTCTGTTCTTCCCGCAATATGGGAAGCAGTACCCGGAAAGTGATCTGCCCATTCTCACAGCTGGCTGATAAACTGCCTCCATGCAGACAGATAATATCCCGGGCAATGACCAGCCCTAGCCCGGCACCGCCTGTACTGCTGCCATTCGATGCACTTCCTCGTGATGGGTCGCCGCGGTAAAAGCGCTCAAAAAACGTTCCAGCTGCTGCTGCGGAACCTGACCCGGGTTTGAAAAGGAAATGATACACCGATTGCCTTCAACTTCGGAAGCTATGGATATCTGCCCCTTTTCGCCATATGAAACCGCGTTGCGCAACAGGTTTTGCAGTGCCCGCGCAAGCTTGTCCGGGTCGGCATTTACAATGATCGGCTCAGGCTGACCGGAAAGCCGGACGGTCATTCCGGCAGCAGCAGCCACCGGATAGGCTTCATCCGAAAGCTGGACCAGCATACACCCGATATCCACCGGCTGCAGTTCCGGTCTGACCTGCTGAAAGGTCAGACGGGTCACATCAAAAAACTCCTCGATCAGTTTTTGCAGCTGCAACGCCTTGTCCAGTGCGATATTCAGATATCTGCCTTCAATCGCCGCGCCCTGTTTCGGGAACTGCTTGAGCAGGCTCAGATATCCAATTACCGACGTCAGCGGCGTACGGATATCATGGGCAAGGTACAAAAGAAAATCGTTCTTTTTCTTTTCCGCTTCCCGCTCAGCAGCGGCAGCCGCCTGCAGTTGGCAGCGTACTTTTATCAGACGGACTTCCATAAAATCCAGTTCCGGGCTGAGAATGATCGGCTGGTCACCCTTTACCAGCTGGTCGACCCCTTCAATGATTTCGTCAAAATACCGTGTGAACCGCAAAATCAGCATCCGCATAAAGATCAGGAAAAACACCAGAAACGCATAAAACATCAGGTATTCTATGTTGGAACGGATATACACATGATACAGCGACTGAGCCTCAGACCAGCTGCATTCGTTTATCCGCATGAGCAATCCAGTCAGAATATTTCCAATTTTCTGATATCCCAACACCCTTATTGCCAGAATAATCAGAAAGGATTTTGCCATAACTCCCAGCATTTCCCGGCAAATCTTCTGAACCATATCTCCCGGCAGAGAGAAAAACCGTCTCCGTCCGGAAGCATGACATCCAGTATCGCAAGATCGATCTTCTGCTGCCCAATCGCCTGCAAAGCCTGATGCGCTGTATGACAGACAATTGTTTCAAAACCTTCGCTTTTGAGGCAGACTTCCAAAAGCTGTGCAATTTCCTTTTCGTCATCAACAACCAATACGACTGCCATTTTTCCTGCTTCCCTTCTTTGAAAAAACTTTTCTTACCAGCCAGTATATCATATTTTAGCAGTAAAATGATTGAGATTTTTTGCAGATTGATTTCCGAGCCTCCCCTCCGAATCCGGAAGGCGTCTGGAAAAGAAGAGACCAGCGGAGATTACTCAGCATATGAAACTGTCAAAAACACTGCGGTGAATGGAATGGCTGTTACAATGAAAGGAAATGGTAATTCAGTTTACCTTGCAGTCTGGCAGAAAGACGGATATTCGTATTCGGTCTCTTCGGAATCGGGGCTGAGCCGTGCCAAAATGTCCAATATCATCCGCAATATCAGATAACGCTGTATCCTGAAAAACCACCTGATGCGTTGCCAGAAAAAATTTGACACTTTTTATAAAACGCAAAACGGGCAGCAGACTGTCAAAAGCCTGCTGCCCGAAGACATGAAGACATTATGTAAATTACGTTTCACAACCAGAACCGTTTTCTTCCGGCTGTACAGTTGTTTCTGTTTTTCCGCCCATCTGACCGCGGCGCAGGTTCCGGAGAAATCCCGCGATAATCACGCCGATAATGATCATGATCGGGAAAGCCGCGCAGATCGACAGCGTTTGCAGCATCGACAAGGTAGACTGGTTGAACAGCAGCGCAATCGGCAGTACAATAAAGACAATACTCCAGAAAATGCGGAGCTTTTTGCCAGGTTCTTCGTCCTCGCCAATATTTTTGACCGAGTAGGACGCAATAACCATCGTCAGTGCGTCAAAAGTCGAGGCGTAAAACGCCACCATTGCCAGTACCAGCAGAACCAGCGCTACACCGGGAACCGGCAGATGATCAAAAATCGCCAGAATCGCACTGGACGGACTTTCTGCCAGAATTTTGGAAGCGATATCCGCTTCACCGGTCACCTGCAAATGCAGACCGAAATTGCCAAAGACAATAAAGGAAAGGAAGGTTGCCGATACGCCGGCAACATAGGCGCCCAGAATCGTCTGACGGATGGTGCGTCCTTCACTGATCTTGCCGATAAAGAAGGGGGTTGCAACCGACCAGCTGATCCAGTATGCCCAATAGAAGATCGTCCAGTTCTGCGGGAAACCGGCAACGCCGTCACCCGACAGCCGAAGCGGGTCCATCCAGGTGGACATCGAGATAAAATTTTGCGCAACATTGCCGATTGCGGTAATACCGGTTTCAATAATATACTTGGTCGGACCGCAGAAAAGGAAAATTGCCATCAGCGCAAAGAAAAGCCCGATACAGATATTGGACAGCTTGGAAATGCCTTTCATTCCGAACATAACCGCCAATGTAAAAACGACCGCAATGAATACCAGCACTACAATCGAAAGCAGATTGCTCTCCTGCAGACCGGTCACCTCAGCCAGGGCTCCGGAAAGCAGCGGAGTTGCCGTGCTGAAGGTTGTAGCCGTCGCTGCCAGAAGACCGATAATCGCAAACAGGTCGATCGCCTTGCCAAGTTTACCGTCCACCCGGTTTCCCAAAATCGGGCGGCAGGCTTCACTCATCCGCTGCCGCGGCGATTTTTTGACATGCATCATATACCCATATGCCGCTGCCGGCAGAATATAAAATGCCCAAGGAATCGGTCCCCAGTGGAACAGCGGATAGGAAGAAGCCCAGTCCTGTTTCTCTGCCAGTGTCATAGCCTCCATCGCAAAAGGTGCCTCACTATAATAATAGCTCCATTCGCACAGCGACCAATACAGGATATCTGCTGCCATCGTAGAGGTAAAAATCATCGCACCCCAGGTAAAGGTAGAATAACGCGGCCTTTCCCGCTTGCCAAGACGGATATTGCCGTATTTGGAAAATGCTATACCGAGCGACAAAACCAGTACGCCTAATCCAAAAATCATGTAAATACTGCCAAGGTCATTGACCAGCAGGTTGCGCATCGCGCCGATCACCGCTTCCGCCTGCTGCGGACGCAGCAGCAGATAGACAGACATAGCGACAATGGCTAAAAGCGGAAAAATTGTAATACCCCAGTCAATCTGCTGTTTTTTCTGAGGGGATGCATTTTTCTTTTGCATGGTTCTCTTCTCCTGTCCGTTGCAGTAGCTTTAAAAGCGTTTTTCCCAAAGATCGATGTTTTTCTGTGCCCGGGTAAACCGGTCGAGACCATAGGTACCAAAATTATCGCCTCTGGATTCTTTCAGTACCGTCCAGGTGCTCCACAGATAATCCTGCAAAATCTTAAAAATCAGGATTTTTTCCCGTGAAGCAGCCGGCTGCGGAGCTTCACCATAGTAGTAATGGAAAAACAGTTCCTCATCCTCCGCGGTAAAGTCGTTTTCCAGAAACAATGCCGCGATATCGAACATCGGGTCATTGGTGCCGGAATATTCCCAGTCGATCAGATATATTCTACCGGTCACGCTGTTTTTGACCAGATTGGCGGCAACCAGATCGTTATGACAGGGCAGCTGTTCCCAACCCAGTTCAGTGAGGCGCGGACGCAGTATTGCGTATACCTTGCGCTTGAGCGCCGCAAAACCCGGATACATCCTGCCAGGATCATCCAGCAGCTTTTCATACCGCACCGCTTCTTCAAACACATCAAATCTATTCTCCCATACAATGTCCGACCGGTGCAGCCGTCCTAAAATATCCGCCGCCAGCGCCATATTTTCCTCAAGCCGAACCGTCCGTGGAGTCAATGTCTCCGCATTTTCGATGTAGCTGCTCAGTTTGACGCCGGTCTTTTCATTACAGTAAACAAGATGGCAGTTGAAGCCATAGTCTGACGCCACCTGTGCGTTGCGTTTTTCGTTGACGCGGTTGATCATGCTCTCGGTCATCCTGCCGGGAAGCCGCAGGATATACCGCCCGGAAGAGGCCTGGATCAGATAGTTTGTATTGGTCAAACCGCCCGCAAACTGGACTTCCTGTACCTCGTCACCCGGCAGGATCTTGCGCATGGTATCCCGGGCAAACTGCTCCTGCATCTGGCGCTCCTTGCGCTCGATGCGGGAATAGGTCAGCCGCAGAAGCTCGCGGTAATCGTCCTGCGATTCGATCTTTCCCCAGCAGAGGTCATCCACCA
Source organism: uncultured Clostridia bacterium (assembly GCA_944385325.1). Classification (GTDB taxonomy): domain Bacteria; phylum Bacillota; class Clostridia; order Oscillospirales; family Ruminococcaceae; genus Faecivivens. Next base: position 11,910 of record CALWWT010000199.1, read on the forward strand.
TCACGCCGGTAAACCGATAAATCCGTCCGACGCTTTCCATGACATATTCATAGCTGATCAGCGGATTCAGATTCTGAGAGAAATACTCCATCATCCGCTCAAAGCCTTCTATTGAAATGCGTGCAATACCGGTCATCTCGCCCTGTACCCGGTTGATCTGCCGGATATCTTTGGAAAAGCGGAAGATACATCCGTTTTCATCCAGCTCCGCAAGCAGTTCATCGCTGCCGCCGCCCGGAGCTGTCAATAGTGCCGCAAAAGGTGCCCGTGTCTCGACCAGCGATTGAATTGCCCTCTGTTCAAAAACCAGGTCGGATTTAATGACAATAAAGGAGTGGACATTCCATTCCTTCAGTGACTTTTCCGCCAACGCCAGACCGCTCATCGTACCATTCCACTTATACCGTTCATTATGCAGAACCGCAATATCCGAACGGTTGCCCAGATGCTGACGGATCATTTCGTCCTGCCATCCGGTCACAATGATCGTCCGTTTGATCCCACATACTGCCAATACACCGAGCATTCTGTCCAACAGCGTCTGACCTTCCTCACCCAGCGGCTGCAAACAGACAGGACGGTCAAAACCCGGACGTTTGCCTCCGGCAAGGATAACCGCTGTATCCGCCCTTTCGGATGGCGGAAGGGTCAGTTTCACGCCGCTGCGGGAAAGCAGCATCTGTTCCAGCAGCCGGTGTCCTTTGTCTGTCAGGGTCAGACGGGACTTTTTACCTTCCCGTCCGGCAATCAAATACCCATCCTGTTCTGCGCTGCGGATCAGCCCGTTCACCTTTCCGACCGAAATGCCGGTAACGGCAGCAAGGGTTCTCTGATCAATCACGGGGGTTGCGCTGACCGCGCTGAGCAGTGTAAAAATCTGTTCCAAAATATGCCCTCCTTTTTGTTGGGGCAGGTTGTTGTTAGGATTATTTCTATCGTTCATTTTTTGAACGTTCACAATATGAACATTATAATCCTTTTTCTCGCCCCTGTCAACCATCCGTCTATAATTTGAGAGAAAAATTATCGCCGTATATGCAAAAATATCTGGTCAATTTGAACGAAATATGCTATAATGATACCGTTCACAAATAATATTGCCAACTGTTATCTGACAGCATATCACAGTCTTGCGGAGGAATCGCTGTAATGCAAAAGCCAAAAATCCTGATCGTCGACGAATATGAGATCAATCGCGCTATTCTGAGCGAACTGTTTTGCAGAGAATTTGATATTCTGGAAGCGGACAGCTGTGAAAAGGCGCTGCAGCTGATCACCCAGCCGGGACTCTGTCTGATTTTCCTCGACGCGCAAATAGCAGACATGGGCGCACAGTTCTTTTTACATAAAGCCAGAGAACTGGGGATTTCTGACAAAACGCCAATACTGCTTCTGGTCAGTTCCAGTATGGATGAGAAAGTACAAAGTCTGCTGGGAGATGTATTCGACGTCATTTACAAGCCATTTCATCCCGGTATTATCCGACGGCGCGTCTCCCGGATACTGGAAGCAGTCCAGCTGGAAGGCGACACCGGGCAGCTGGTACAGGCAAGACTGTCCCAACTGCTGCAATGGAGAAAAAAAAGGGAACTTTCCGATTATATGATCATTGACGCATTGAGTACCGTACTGGAATTCCGGACGCTCGACTCTGGCGGACATGTCCAGCGCATCCGGCTGCTGACCCGGCAGCTGCTTCAGGAAGTTTCCAGACGGTACCGACAGTATCAGCTTACAGATGAGATTATAGAAGAAATCGGACTTGCCGCCATGATGCATGATGTTGGAAAAATTGCTGTGCCCGACAATATTCTGGAAAAACCGGGTCCGCTCAGCGAACAGGAATATGAGCAAGCCAGACAGCATACAACATATGGCACCCACCTTTTGAAAAGCATCGGATATTTTGATGACCAGCCGGCAAGCAGCTACTATTATGACGTCTGCCGCTGGCACCATGAGCGCTGGAACGGAAGCGGTTACCCGGACGGATTGGCAGGAAACGAAATTCCCATCTGGGCACAGGCTGTTGGGCTTGCAGACTGTTATGACACCCTGGTCAACCGCCGGGTATATAAGCCTGCTTATGATCACAAGGAAGCCGTCCGGATGATCCTGAATGGTGACTGCGGCAGCTTTAACCCGCAGCTGCTGGACATTTTCCGGGATATTGAACAGCAGTTTTATGAAGTGATTCTGCAAAGCGGTCTTCTGCCCGAAAAAGAAAAGCCCTGTGAAAACAGCAATTGTTCCTGTTCCGCCGGGCCATACCTGCAAAATCCGATCGTATACGAAAGGACTATTACCGAACGGGTCAACCGCCTGCTGCATCAGGAACAGCTTAAATATCAGAAGCTGGCAGATCTTTCACAGGAGATCACCTTTATCTGGGACAGGGAAAGTAATCTGCTGCGTTTTTCCAGTGAATTTTCACGGGTTTTTGGCGAAGACAGTGTTTTCAAAAATGCTGCTTCTTTGCTGGATCAGTCAAACAGCCTGCTTCCCGATAAGGACCGGCAGCTGCTCAAAAACCGGCTGAAAAGCCTTCCTCCGCGTACCGATCATATCCAAATCCAGTTACAGCTGATCCATTCCGATGGAAAGCCGCGCTGGTATGAGGTTTACATCCGTTTCTTCTGGGACGAGACAGGATACAGTCAAAGCTTTTGTACCAGTTTTATTGGAAAACTGACCTGCATCGATGAACGGAAACAACAGACGCTGCAATGGAAACAGGAAGCAACTTATGACTATCTGACCGGGCTGTACCGCAGAAGCAGCTTGGAACTGGCATTACAGCAGCTGACCGAAAGCAAGGAGCAGTTTGCTGTAATGTATATGGACGTCGACCATTTCAAACAGATCAATGACCAGCGCGGTCACCTGTTTGGCGATAAATTCCTCAAATCTTTTGCGGATGCACTGCGCAGCAACCTGCGTTCGACCGACCTTACTGCAAGGGTCGGCGGAGACGAATTTGTAGCTGTGCTAAAAGCACTGCCGGATGCTTCGATTGCGCTGAAAAAAGCACATCAGCTTTCTGTTGCGTTCCGGCAGATCCCGGATATCGATGGAACAACAGGCGTATTTTCAGGAAGTATTGGAATTGCCATCTACCCGGAAGACGGGCAGACACCAGAGCAGCTGCTGATGCGGGCAGACAGGGCACTTTATTGGTGCAAAAATGATCCTGAGATAGATTATGCCCGATATACACCTGATATGGAAACGGAATAAACAAACTGTGTATCCTGAAAAGAAGCATGGAAAACAGAAAAGCAGGCAGCCCGGGCAAAAATGCCGGACTGTCCGCCCGAGCTTGTCGAAAAAGTATTTTGGAGAATTTTTAAAATCGCCAAAATTCAACTAAAGTTTACCATAAGGCGGAAAGCAGGTCCAGGGGCGGACGGTTCGCGTTGCGAACCAGACAGTTTGCCAGCAAACTGTACGGCTTTCTAGGAAAGCCTTCCCTGGGCGCGCGTAAGCGCGCAACCCCCCTAAAAAACGCCGCCATTGCCCATGCGAAGCATGGCAATGGCGGAAAAAGAGAACGAGCGATTGATTTTATCGACAGTCTGAAGCGGGCAGCCCGGGCAAAAATGCCGGACTGTCCGCCCATTTGTTTTTCAAGAACTATTTTTCAGATAAATGTTTTGATCAGTCTCCCTCGATCAGAATAGTATTCTTGTGCGGAAGCTGGCGCTGTTGTTTCGGCAGATTCATCGTCAGGATGCCATCTTCCATTTTTGCTTTGATATCCTCGCCGCGGACGGATTCACCAATATAAAAGCTGCGGCTGCATTTTCCCGTCCAGCGTTCACGGCGGATATATCCGGAATTCTGCTGAGTGTCATCCCTATCCAGCCCCTTGGAAGCTGTAATGGTCAAATAACCGTTTTCCAGTTCAATGGAAACATCCTCTTTCTTAAAGCCCGGCAGATCAATTGCAACTTCATAATGGTCTTCCTGTTCGCGGACGTCCGTTTTCATCAGGTTCTTTTCATTTTTACCATAAAGCGGATTGCGGCCGGGGAAGAAATCCTTATCAAACCAATCATCAAACAGGTTTTCACCAAAAATACTGGGCATTAACATAAATCATTCCTCCAATCAGGTATATAACATGTAATTTTAATAACCGTTTTTCGCGGCAGAACAGTCCGGCATTCAGCTGCCTGGTGAACCGTCATCCTCTCTTAAGGATCTCTTGTTCTCTGTTCTGATTCTATTATACCACAAAAATTAGCACTGTCAACACAAGAGTGCTAATTTTTACTTTTTGTTCAACTGTTGCCAGCTTTACTTGTCAATAGCATAAAAAAACAGAATTTGTACAGAAAAATACCTGATTTGAAAATTTTAACTTATTTAGTTTATTTGAGTTTCATTTGATAGTTAGATTTTAAAGTGAATTTACGGTTTACTAATGTAATTATTTTCCCGGCTGTTCTTGACGCACCCGAACAGATATGATATACTGTATTCGGTTTAGAACTTTTCTAAAAGTAAAGGAGCGCTGCTGCTATGTATAATATCAGAAAACTGACCTCACAACTTTACTGGATCGGTGGAAACGACCGCCGTCTGGCTCTTTTTGAGAATGTCTACCCGATTCCGGAAGGCGTTTCTTACAATGCTTATCTGTCTGTAGGCGAAGAAACAGTCCTTTTTGATACCGTTGATCACGCAGTCTCCGGTGTCTTCTTTGACAATCTGGCACACCTGCTGAACGGACGCAAGCTGGACTACATCATCGTCAACCATATGGAACCCGATCACTGCGCAACACTTGCCGATACTGTACGCCGTTACCCGGAAGCCAGGATCGTTTGCAACGCCAAAACGGTCGCCATGGTTAAACAGTTCTTTGACTTCGATATCGACTCCCGCGCGCAGGTTATCAAGGAAGGCGATACCCTGACAATCGGCGGTCATACTTATGCTTTTGTCATGGCTCCGATGGTCCACTGGCCGGAAGCAATGGTTACCTTTGATACCACCGACGGAATCCTGTTCTCTGCCGACGCATTCGGCACCTTCGGTGCAGTTTCCGGCAGCATTTTCGCACAGGATGTTGACTTCGAAAACCGTTATCTGGATGAAGCAAGACGTTATTATACCAATATTGTCGGCAAATATGGTCCCCAGGTTGCCGCCCTGCTCAAAAAAGCCGGCGGTCTGGATATCAAGATGATCTGCCCGCTGCATGGTTGGGTATTGGAAGGCGAACAGATCGGATGGTTCGTGGACAAGTATCTGAAATGGGCAACTTACACGCCTGAAGAAAAAGGCGTTTTGATCGTTTATGGTTCGGTCTATGGCGGGACGGAAAATGCCGCTGAAATCCTGGCAGGTATGCTGACCGAAAAAGGCATCAAAAAGATTGCAGTTTACGATGCGTCTGCAACCCATGTCTCTTACCTGTTATCAGAAGCATTTAAGTACAGCCACTTGGTGTTCGCAGCCTCTACTTATAATGCCGGAATCTTTACGCCGGTTGAAAACCTGCTCACCGACCTCGCTGCTCATTCGATGCAGAACCGTACAGTCGGTCTGATTCAGAACGGCTCTTGGGCTCCCATGAGCGGCAAGCTGATGAAGGAAGAGGTTGCCGGTATGAAGAATATGACTGTTCTGGAACCGATTGTCACTCTGCGTTCTACTGTTTCTGAGCAGACAGTAAATGAGCTCGCAGCATTGGCTGATGCAATCGCCGCTTCGATGAACTGATAGAGTACAAGTGTATAAAACAGGAGCATATCTGACTTCCAGTAATGGATTTGATCAGATATGCTCCTGTTTTTATTTATCGCCTCTTTGTCAATAGTTGGGGTAAACTTTTTCAATTTGATACTGAAATGAAGTGGAAAACTTTATAGCAGGTTCAGGACTGATGGTTCGCGCAGCGAACCGTGCCCTGGGCGCGCTCTGCGCGCAACCTTCCCCAAAAAATCTAGCCATTGCCGCGGATTGTGCGGCAATGGCGTTCTACTTACCCCAACTTTTATGATAAAACCTATTTATCCAAAAAACTATACAGATTGGAAGCTGTTAAAGATAAAAAGACCGGCTTTCGTTTGAAAACCGGTCTTTTTTAATGGTGGAGATGATCGGGATCGAACCGACTACCTCTTGAATGCCATTCAAGCGCTCTCCCAAGTGAGCTACACCCCCATAGGATATCAGAATTTATCTGACGAGCAGTATTATACCATAACTATGAAAAAAAATCAAGAGTTATTTTGATATTCTGGAAAAATATCCGATCAACAGCCTGCAACTTTGATAAAGATAATTGACAGGAAATACCAGACATGGTATAATCGTTGCATGAACAACCGTTGCTGATGCAACGATTATACCTGCTTCAGTTTCTGTGACAGAAAGGATGAATCCACCGATGGATGAAATTATGAAATACATCAACCGCATTGCCCGGTGCAGCAACTTTTTCCGGACCCAGCAGCTGACAGACAGCGGCATATCCGGTGTACAATGCGCCTATCTGATGAGAGTCAGCCACAATCCGGGAATTTCACAGGATCAGCTTGCAGGTGAGCTATATAAGGATAAAAGCGTTGTTGCTCGTCATCTGGCAACCTTGCAGCAGGCTGGGTATATCCGCCGCGAACCGTCTCCGACCGACCGGAGAGTCCAGCAGCTGTATCTGACCGAAAAAGCTGAAGCTATTTTGCCGCGTATCCTTGATGTTTTTGCCAAATGGAAAGAGATTCTGACCAGCGGGTTTACCCAGGAAGAAATATCCGTTGCCCAGGATCTGCTTTTGAGAATGTACTGCAATGCCGAAGCAGAAGTACACCGTCAGCCAGGCTCCCTTCCGGCGTGTGAATCTGGAGTCATGCTGACAGAAAAGAGGGATGGTCAGTGAAACGATTGTTGGGATATATCCGCCCTTATCTGATGCGGATGTCTGCCGGTTTTTTCATAAAATTTATGGGTGCGCTGATGGACCTGCTGATCCCCTGGATGCTGTCAAAAATTATCGACGATGTTATCCCGACCGGTGAAGTCCCAAACATTTTGCTTTGGGGCGGACTGATGGTGGTGGCTTCCGGCGTAGTGTATGCCTTCAACGTTATTCCCAACCGGATGGCCGCACATGTCGCGCGGGATATTACCGAAGAAGTGCGGATGGATTTGTATGAAAAGACCTCTTCCCTTTCCTGCAACCAGGTGGACCGGCTGACCATTCCATCCCTGATTTCTCGGATTACCTCGGACACCTACAATGTTCACCGAATGCTGAATATGATGCAGCGGCTGGGTGTGCGCGCACCGATTCTGCTGGTCGGAGGACTCATCGTCACAATGGCGATGGAACCGCGTCTGGGCGCGGTGCTGCTGGCGATGATGCCGCTGATGGGGCTGACCATCTGGCTGATCTCCCGAAAAGGTATCCCGATGTATATTGAAACACAGAAACGAGTCGACCAGATGGTCCAGACGGTACGGGAAAACATCGTGGGTATCCGTATTATCAAGGCGCTCTCCAAGGGAAGCTATGAACGGAAACGGTTTGACGGCGTCAATGCGGCGCTTTCCCGTCAGGAAACCAAAGCAGGGGTAACCATGGCGACAACCAATCCGATGATGAACCTGTTTTTGAACTTCGGACTGGTTTTTGTCATACTGCTGGGTGCTTTTCTGGTCAACAGCGGCATTACCAAAATCGGAAAGATCATCGCTTTCCAGAGCTATTTTACGATTATCCTGACCGCGGTTATTTCCCTTTCGCGTATGTTTGTCATTCTGTCCAAAGGAACAGCTTCTGCCGACCGTATTGCAGAAGTCCTCGATCTTCCTGAAGAACTGACGCCCATACTGGACAACGAAAAGCGGGAAGAACAGGCAGACGCGGATGAATTTGTCGCATTTGACCATGTCAGCTTTTCCTATCTGGGGCAACAAGATAATCTGTCAGATATCAGTTTTACCCTCAAAAAGGGAGAAACGCTGGGTATTATCGGTTCGACCGGTTCGGGCAAATCAACTCTTGTCAACCTGCTGATGCGGCTGTACGATGTATCGGATGGTCAGGTGCGGATCGACGGTGTAGACGTGCGCCGGATACCGGATGAAAAGCTGCACCGTATGTTCGGCGTCGTTTTCCAGTCGGACGTGCTGTTTGCCGACACGATCCGGGAAAATATCGACTTTGGACGAAAACTCACGATGCGGCAGATCGAAGACGCTGCCCGTCAGGCACAGGCAGAAGAATTCATCCTCGACCGTGAAGACAGCTTTGAATCACAGCTTGCCATCCGCGGCAGCAACCTTTCAGGCGGTCAGCGGCAGCGGCTGCTGATCGCAAGGGCGCTTGCCGGACAGCCGGATATCCTCATTTTAGACGACTCGTCTTCCGCTCTCGACTATAAAACCGACGCTTCGCTGCGTCAGGCAATACGGGAAAACCATCAGAAAACCACTTCGATTATTATCGCACAGCGTATCAGTTCGGTCATGCAGGCAGACCATATCCTTGTCTTGGAAAACGGTCGTGAGATCGGCTATGGGACACATGACCAGCTGATGGAAAACTGCGCCGTTTATCAGGAAATTGCCGGCAGCCAGCTGGGTGACGGCAAACTGCATACACCGGGTAAAAAGGAGGTCAAACAATGAACCGCAATATGTTCAGTGGAAAAAATGCCAGCCTCCAAAAAGGTGTGCCTGACAAGCCGCGGATGAAAACAGCCGAAATCCTCAGACGGCTTTGGAAATATCTGTACAAATTCAAATTTTTGCTGATCACGGCGCTGATCATGACTGTTGCCAGCAACCTGCTTGCCCTTGCCGGTCCGTCGCTTGCCGGTGATGCGGTCAACGCCATTGTCGGCATCGGACAGGTAGACTTTCAGGAAGTTTTCCGCTGCTGCGGACTGATGCTGATCTGCTACGCACTCGCTTCTCTGTTTGAATGGCTATTATCGGTCATGCTGATCCGGCTCAGCCAGAAAATCGTCTTCCAGATGCGCAAGAGCGTCTTTGACCATCTGACCACCCTGCCGGTGAGCTTTTTCGACCGGCATCAAACCGGCGATATTATCAGCCACATCTCCTATGATATCGACACGGTCAACACCTCCCTTTCCAGCGACCTTGTCCAGATCTGTTCAAGTGTGATCACGGTAGTCGGTTCTCTGGTCATGATGGTACGCATCAATCCGCCGCTCGTACTGGTTTTTGTAATCACTGTTCCCATCTCGATCCTGTTCACCCGGTATATGTCCAAAAAGGTACGCCCGCTCTTTTCCCGGCGCAGTGCCAAAATGGGCGAGCTGAACGGCTACACTGAGGAATCCATTTCCGGACATAAGACGATCAAATCTTACCACCAGGAAGAAACGATGAACAACCGTTTCTCCACCAGGAATACCGAAAGCTGTGACGCCTATTACCGTGCCGACTATGCGTCAGCCGGTATGGGTCCGTCAGTCAACTTTATCAACAACCTTTCCCTGGCTCTGATTTCGGTATTTGGTGCCATGCTATATCTGTTTGGCGGACGGTTTGCGCTGACGCTGGGCGACCTTTCTTCTTTCGTCCTCTATTCCCGTAAATTTTCCGGTCCGATCAACGAGATTGCAAATGTCATCAGTGAACTGCAATCGGCTCTGGCAGCGGCTGAACGCGTTTTCCTGCTGCTGGAAGAAAAGCCGGAAGCAGCTGACGCTCCCGACGCTCCCGAACTTGCAGTCGGCAATGGCATGGTCGAAATGGAACATATCCGCTTTGGCTATCTTCCCGGTCAGGAAATTATCCACGACCTGTCCCTGAAAGCGGACGGCGGCAGTTTGACGGCGATCGTCGGACCGACCGGCGCCGGCAAGACGACCTTGACGAACCTCCTGATGCGGTTTTATGACCCGAACAGCGGCAGGATCTCCATTGACCGGCAGGATATCCAATCGGTCACCCGTTCCAGCCTGCGGCTGGCATATGCGATGGTCTTGCAGGAAACCTGGCTGTTTACCGGAACGGTACGCGAAAATATTGCGTACGGGCGTCCGGACGCAACCCAGGAGGAAATCGAAGCGGCAGCAAAGGCTGCCTATATCCACGACTTTATCATGGCGCTTCCCGAAGGGTACGATACCCTGCTGACTGAAGACGGTATCAATATCTCCCAGGGTCAGAAGCAGCTTCTGACCATCGCCCGTGCCATGCTGCTGGACGCGCAGATGCTGATTCTGGACGAAGCGACAAGTAATGTCGATACCCGTACCGAGATCCGTATTCAGGCTGCGATGCGTCAGCTGATGAAAGGCAAAACCTGCTTCGTCATTGCCCACCGGCTTTCCACTATCCAAAACGCCGACAATATTCTGGTGGTACGGGACGGTGATATCGTTGAACAGGGCACCCATGACCAGCTGATCGCGAAAGACGGTTTCTATGCCCGGCTGTTCTATTCCCAGTTCTCCTGACAGGAGCAGTTCCCTTCTGACAAACCTCTTTAATACCTCCTTGCAAACTCCGGTTCGTTATGAGCCGGAGTTTGATTTTTACCTGATGGAAGAATAACAATACTTGAAAAATATTTGAAAAAAGCATTTTCCCGATTTTTTGCGTACTAATGTACTGATCGAGGTCAATGACCTGAAAAAGCATTATAACCATGGCGCTGTAAAGGCGCTGGACGGCGTCAACTGTGTCGTACATAAAGGAGAGGTACTGGTCATCATCGGTCCATCGGGCAGCGGTAAATCAACGCTTCTGCGTTCCCTCAACCTGCTGGAAATCCCGACCGGCGGCAGCATCCTGTTTGACGGCGTGGATATCTCCAATCCAAAAATCAATATCAATATCCACCGTCAGAAAATGGGCATGGTCTTCCAGCACTTTAATCTGTTTCCACATATGACGGTCCTGCGGAATATGACCATAGCGCCCGTCAAGCTGCTGCACAAGCCTGCCGCGGAAGCTGAGAAAAAAGCAATGGAACTGCTGACCCGCGTTGGACTTGCCGACCGTGCAAACGCATATCCAAGCCAGCTCTCTGGCGGTCAGAAGCAGCGTGTCGCGATTGTACGCGCACTGTGCATGGAACCAGAAGTCATGCTGTTTGACGAACCGACTTCCGCTCTCGACCCGGAAATGGTCGGAGAGGTACTGGATGTCATGAAGGAACTGGCGCGTGAAGGAATGACGATGGTTGTCGTAACTCATGAGATGGGTTTTGCAAAGGAAGTTGCCGACCGTGTGATCTTTATGAGCGACGGCGTCATTATCGAGGAAGGCAGCCCCAAAGAAATCTTTGAATTTCCCAAAGAAGAAAGAACCAAAAACTTCCTCAAATGCGTTCTTTGACTATCTTGCTTATTTGTCAGACAATATTATCCTAAAAAAGGGAGCAGACCAAAATTACCGGTTTGCTCCCTTTTTTAGACTGTCAATAAAGTCAATCGCTCGTCCTCTTTTTCCGCCATTGCCCTGTTCCGCATGGGCAATGGCTGCGTTTTATGGAGAAGTTGCGCGCTTACGCGCGCCCAGGACTCGGTTCGCTGCGCAAACCATCCGTCCTGGACCTGCCAAACTTTTCAAAAAAGTTTCTGCTACATTTTACAACCTACATATTTTAGTTAATTAGAATTTTTGGCAAGCTCAAGGGAGCAGACCGAATTTACCGGTTTGCTCCCTTTTTGCATTGGCTGTTTACTTCTTTTTCAGTGCTGTAAAGTCCGACTTGACCGCTTTATAGACCAACAGTCCGCGTTTTTGTCCAAACCGGCGGATGATACCGCGGTAAAACTCCTGCTTGCCTTCTGACAGCAAAATCTCTTCCGCAACTGCCAGCCGCTGTTCCCGGCTGCAAACATCAGCCAGTTCACTTTCCAACCGGCTGCTCAGGGCGGCAACTTCCGCCGGGTCAGCCTTCTGACGCGGTTTTTCTGCCGGAGCGGAAAGCTGCTGTTCCTGGGTTCGTTCACTGCCATTCCGCCGCGGACGTCCTCTGCGGCGGCGGGAACGCTCTGCCGGTTCCTGCACATCAGAAACCGCCGCTGCCAGTTCAGATACCGCATCGTCCTGAGCTATAGGTATTAAGCTTTCCTCCTCTTCCGCATCGAGTTCTGCCTGGCGCATCCGCGCTGCGGCACTGATACCGTCAGCTTCTTCCCAGCTCTTTTTCTGTTCGTCCTCTTTTTCCTGCTGCACTGCCTGAAGAACGCCCAAAAGAGCAGCAGTCTCAAAATCGTCCGTTTCCGTGCTTATCTCTTCCTCCAGCTGTTCGCCAGAAGATGTTTCCGGCAGCTGTTCGGCAATAATCTCGACAATATCCGGTTGTTTTTCGTCCTCTGCCTGAGATTGGTCTTCCCTTTCCATTTCAAACTGTTCATACGCAGCCGAATCGGTCACCGTAACATCCACCTCTTCGACATTCGACGGAATATCCTGGGAAACCGGCTTGCCGGTAAAAACGCTGTGTGCCACCGACATCGCAATATTCGGGCGGCGGTATACAACACAATCCGTCGGCAGATAACCGCTTGTCCAGAAATCGTACAGCGCGTCAAACCCGGAATCATTGCTGACAATATACAAATGGGTATACAAGCCGCTTGCCAGCAGATAACCCAGCATCGTCGAAAGCTGAAAATCCAGCGAATTTTTGCCTCCGCGCCGAATCTGATAATATTCAACATTGGCCGCACAGGACATGATTTTCTGATGCATTTCAAAAGAGATGGTATTGGAATTGACCGAATAAAGAATTACAACCTGGTCATCAATTCCCAGCGTATCAATGCCAACCAGACCTGCCGATTTGACATTTTCAAAATCAATCAAAAAAACTCTCATATTTACTTCCTTTTCATTGCTGACTACCCGTGTCAGCTTTTTGGTGCGTCTCCAGTTCCCGCTGAAAACGCTGATAGCACTCGATGTACAGTTCAATTCGCCCGCTGTCCAGTATCTTCCGAAGCTGCTCTGTCAGAACCGGGTCATCCAACAGGTCAACTACATACCCCGCATAACGGGTGTCATACCCATCCTGATACTCTTCTACCAGTTTTTCAAACGAAATACCGTCCGAATAACTGCGCCCGATATAATCGGTAGCCGCGTCCATCGAATCCGCCACGGTGATCAAATCAGTGAGGACATCCAGCTTCGGATCCCGTACAAAATCCTCCGGCAGATCTGGATAACCTTTGGAGCCATCATAAAACCTATGATGCATCAGTGCCGACTGGGCATACATCTCGGTCGCAGGGTCCCCTGAAAGCATCTGATAACCTCCAAGCGGATGGTTGCGGATAATTTCAAACTCAGCATCAAACAAACGGCGGTTATAGACTGTTACCGTTTCCAGACACATCAGCTTGCCAATATCATGAAACAAGCCCGCATTCCGGACAGTCCTGCAAATTTCTCCGGTACGGCTCAGGATTTCTTTCCGGTCACTGACTCCAACTATCCCTGCAAATCGTTCCGGCTGCCGTCTGACAAGTGCTTCCGCAAAAGCCGCGGCGATCTGCGCGACCATCTGGGAGTGGATATAAGTCGGTGCATGGCGCTGCATAACCAGACGGAGCGCAAGGTCTTTAAACGTCACATTGTCCAGATTGCTCAGACTGATCAGCACATCACAGATCGACCGTATCAGCGCCGGTTCACACCCGGCATTGGAAAACGCACGGGTATATTCAAGCAGCGAATTTACCAGCTCAGGTTCTGCCTGACGTCTGCTTTGCTGCAAGGACAGCGCAGTCTCCGGGTTGGCGCGGCGGGTCGCAAGCCAATAGTATTCGAGAATAATTGCCGGAAGAATCACATTTTCCCAAATTCCATTATCACTGTAATCGGTGACGCTCCGTCGGCTATACAGTTCCTGAAACCGGTCAAGCAGCTGATGAATGGTGATATCCCCTCTGTGATAATAACTGGTATACAGAGTATACACCCATCGAGGACTAACGAATCCGCCTTGTTTTTGCACATTGTACACATATTCCGAAGACGTTACAATCCTGTCGATCAGCTGCTGATTTTCAACGCCTTCCCGAACAAATCCCAGTCCGGTGGTTCGGTTCTGGTGAAGTATCAGCAGATACTGCTCCCAGGGAAGTGTTGGAAAGCACTGCCGCAGCTCGGGATCGGAAATGTTTTCAATAATCTCCGTCAATATATCAGAATGCTTATTGGCAAGCGAAAGATGCTGAGAAACATTAAAATCAGCTGCACGGTTGGCGCAGCAGCGGATGATAAAATCCATCGTTTCCGGACGGCTGATCTCACGCCATCTTGGGAACCATTCGGCTCCTTCCCTGAAGTATTCATTTTCACTGTAAATGGTAAACTGACCCTCAATCACCGAGCTTTTCCGGTCGCGCATGTAATAATAATACCCGACACCGCAATAATACAGCTGCTGAATCAGCAGGTCAAGATCTCCCAGCCTGCGCGCATACTGCAGCAGAGCCAGATGCGTGCGGTAATTAACTTCACGGTCAAAGCTCTGGCTGGAGCTGAGCAGTGACTGGGCAAATGAGACAAACTCCGGAATATTTTCAGCCGGCTGCTGCTCGATTTTTTCCAGCGTTGGCAGAATTTCCTCCGAAAGAATCCGGATGTTTTCCCGGCAAAGCTTGTGAATCTGCTGCGTATTGGTGTGTAAAAAATCAACATACTGTTTTTTTGTCATCTGTCGGGACGGAAAAAAACTGAGTTTTTCAATCTGTTCAGTATTGTGTACATACGCTTCAAACATTCACAAACGCTCCCTTCACCGCAAACCCCCATTGTCTGCGATCAAAAATATTATATCATACCGGACAAGCGACTGTCCACAGAAAAATACAGTATTTTCGACAGTTTGTGAAATTATTCATCCAATATTTTATGCGCTGTTTCAATATCCAGCTTTTCAACCGCCCGCAGCTGACGGTTGATTGCACGGGTCCTCACACCGATCAGCTTATCCAGATCATCCCCTGCCAGCTGAAGCCGTTTCTGAGTAGAAAGCAGTACCTCGGTAAACCGGTCAAATTCCGTCCGCACCGCGCCCAGCAACTGCCAGACTTCCTGCGAACGCTTTTGCAGTGCCAGTGTCCTGAATCCCATCTGCAAGGCGTTAAGCAGTGCCGCCATTGTACTCGGTCCGGCAACGCTGACGTTGTATTCCCGCTGGAGTGCTTCACACAACCCACGGTTCACCGCTTCCGCATACAACCCTTCGGTAGGGAGAAACATGATCCCAAAGGCAGTTGTGCTGGGCGGAGCGATATATTTATCCCGGATATCCTTTGCGAAAGCCCGCATTCTGCTTTCCAGCACCGCGCCGGCAGCTTTTACCTGCTGGGAATCGCCCGAATCTACAGCATCCTGAAGCTGTATATAAGCATCCATTGGGAATTTGGAGTCGACCGGCAGCAGCACAGCTCCTTCCTCACCAGGCAGGCGGATGGCAAACTCAACCCGGTTGCGGGAACCGGGTACCGTCGACACATCGGTAAGGTATTGTTCCGGCGAAAGGATTTCACCAAGGATAGCACCCAGCTGGATCTCTCCCAGGATACCGCGCGTCTTGACATTTCCCAGAATCTTTTTCAGGTCACCGACCCCAGTCGCCAGCGTCTGCATTTCACCCAGCCCACGGTAAACCTGCTCCAGACGGTCGCTCACCTGACGGAAGGATTCGGTCATCTTCTTTTCCAGCGCTGATTGCAGCTGTTCATCTACTGTAGCGCGAATTTGCCCCAGCTGCCGGGTATTTTCTTCCCGCAGTTCCCGAAGTGAACGTGCCGTTTCCTCCCGCATTGCTTCCAGCGTCCGCACATTCTCCGAAAGCCCGGAACGCAATGTATCGGTAAGCGATGCCTGCGAGGAATACAGCTGCCGTTCCATGGAAGCAATTCCAGCACTCTGGGCAGCTGAGGCGGTCTGCTGGCTGCCTGCAAGCAATTCTCCAAGCGACCGGACAGAATCGGTCAGCTGCAAGCCAAAATCTGCCCGAAGCTGTGCCGTACTTGTTTCCAGTTTTTCCTGTACCTCTTCTGTCAGCTGTTCCAACGCAGCCCGGTTATTTCTGCGGCTGCGCGCGTTTGCCCTGGCATTTAAAACAGAAACTGCCGTACCGGCTGCCGCAAGCAGCGCAGTCAAAATAAGCAAAAAAATGATCATCCCAGTTTGTCCGTCCAATTTACTTTCCTTTCTGGTCTATCCAAAAAAAGCAGGGGCGCGCGCACCCCTGCCCAGGCCTTTGAATACTGTATCGGCATCACCCGGCACGGAGTTCAAAGACCATTCTTGCCATTATTTATGTACCCTGTCAAAACCGTTTTGCCGGAACAGTTCCGCCGCACGCTGAGAAAATTGCAGCGGATTGCGGCAGGTCTCGGCAAGCGCCGGCAGCTGCTGACGCACTTCAATAAAGCGCTGTTCCGCTTCCGGACTGTCCTCACCCAAAAACCAGCACTGGCTTGACCAGCTGTCAAACTTCAGATTGATGTTATAGGCTTTTTCAACCATACTGTTTTCTCCTTATCAGAGTTTACTGCCTTTGGTGCCGCCGAAGCTGACACCGGACAGGATGTTAGTGTCAAAGGCATAACTGATCTCTGCCTGATCGCGTTCCCGTTTGAGCGCAAACTGAATCATTCTGTCCAGCAATTCGGTATATTTTACCCCCATCGGCTCCCACAAATAGAAGGAAAGCGAACCAGGAATGGTATTGATCTCATTGATCCAGATTTCTCTGGTTTCAGAATCCATCATAAAGTCGATACGGGATACGCCACAGCAATCCAGCGCCTGGAACGCCTTGACAGCCGTCTGACGTACAAAATCTCGTTCCTCAGGGGTAATATCTGCCGGAATCTTACGGGACAGGCTTGCCATACCTTCACTGGCACCTTTGGCACCGGTTTTGCCGCCTTCCTTGCGCAGGTATTTTTCCTCATAGGTCAGGATACGGTCGCTGCTGACCGGTTCTTCACACTCAGAAGCCTCTGCCTCCTCATAGTCGCCCAGAATCGAGCAGTTGATCTCCTTAAGATTGGGAACAGCTCTTTCGACCAGCACCTTGTGCGCAAACTGGAAAGCGTACTCCATTGCGTCAGACAGTTCCTGACGGTCAAGCGCCTTGCGGATACCGACACTGGAACCGAGGTCGATCGGTTTGACGATAACCGGGTAGCCGATCTGAGCCTCCACCTGGTCGAGAAACGCTTCCGGCGCTTCCATATAACGGCGATGCTCCGCACGCAGGCAGTCCAGTACCGGCAGCCCGGCTTCCTTCCAGACGCATTTCATCATGTACTTATCCATGCCGAGCGCCGAAGAAAGCACATCGCATCCGACAAACGGAACACCCAGTGTTTTCAGATAGCCTTGTAATGCACCGTCCTCAACGTTGGTACCATGGACGATCGGGAAGATGATGTCGATTGTTTCTTCCACGTTGTTTCCCAGCTTTTTGAGCGGATAATGCAGCAGCTGCACCCGACCCTCTGCCGGAACCATCAGCACCTGCTGGCTCTTTTTGAGCAGCTGAGGGATGCCATCCCGATAACTTTCAATTTTGCCGACCTCTTCGCCGATATAAAACTCGTTTTTCTTAGTCATGTAGATCGGCACAACGTCATATTTTGACCGGTCAAGAGATGCCGCCGCCTGAAGCGCCGAAATGATCGATACTTCATGTTCAACGCTCTTTCCGCCAAACAGTACGCCCAGTTTTATTTTCATAAGGTTTACCTTCTTTCATCAGATCTGTCTGTATTTGGTTGTTTACCCGTCCGGTAAATATTCAAAAGTTATCCGGAAGATCGTTTTCCAGCAAAACGATCTTCTGCACACCACCGGTGCGGAGATTTTCAACCGATTTGAGAGCCGCAGTCAGATCATGTTCAACAAAGATCTTTTCTTTTGGATAACCTTCATCCATCAGTCCCTGATAGATCGGTTCGGTCTGTTTTTCACCGACCAGCGCGACATAATCGCAGACCATTGCAGCCTGACGGCCAAACTGACGGTTCAGTTCGACCTGTTTGGTGCCCAGTTCCACCATACCCGGCGTAACCAGAATCTTCACGCCGTCAAACCGGGACAGGGTATCCAGCGCCGCCTTTGCGCCGCTCGGATTGGAGTTATAAGCGTCGTCAATGGTCAGCGCATTCCGTCCCCGAATCAGCTGCAAACGGTGCGGAACGCTTTCCAGTGCCCGGACCTGCGGGATCAGGTCACGCATCGGAACACCCAGCGTATTTGCAACTGCAATCGCACCGGTAATATTCAGCACGTTATGACTTCCAATCAGCGCGGTGGTAAAGGTATAATCTTCGCCATCACGGGAGACGGTAAAGGTCGAACCCTTCGCCGAAACGCTGATATTCCGTGCAACATAGTCACAGTCTTCCTTTTCAATGCCGTAAGTAACTGCCTTCCGGTCAGGATTCTGCGAACGGATATATTCATTATCACCATTCAGGAAAACCGTTCCGTCCTGCGGCAGTGCATCCCGCAGTTCAAACTTGGTTTTAATAACATTGTCAACCGTCTTGAAACTCTCAAGATGCTGCGGACCAATCGAAGTAATAATACCATACCGCGGAGAAACAATATCACATATCTCTTTGATATCTCCAATATTCCGCGCACCCATTTCGCAGAGGAAAATCTCATGGGTCGGACGAAGTGAATTGCGGATAGTCTTGACAACGCCCATCGTGGTATTATAGCTTTCCGGCGTCATCAGCACATTATACCGAGCTGAAAGCAGCTTGCGCAGAAAGAATTTAACGCTGGTTTTGCCATAACTTCCGGTAATACCGACCACTTTCAGATTCGGAGAAGAATCGATCATCCGTTTCGCGTCGTTGATATACCAGTTATTGATCGACTTCTCAATCGGCTTATTCAGCCAGTTGGCAGCCAGCAGATAAAATCCCGAGACAAAATGTACCACCGGGAGCAGCACGCCAAAAGCCAGCGGCCATCTGTGCAGCAGTACAGCAGCCAGAATGGTCAATGCTGTCAAAACGCCGTCGGTTGCCAGCATACGTTTGACACGGGCAGTATAAACCAGCGGCTTTTTTGCCTTGCGCGGTCTGCCAAGGTAAGCGGTCAGCGCATACAAAAGAATTGACAGGATGATTCCGGCACGCCCACAGAAGCACAGCAGCGGCAGTGTAAAAATAACCCCCAGATTGCGTCCGACAAAAGCCGGCAGGAATTTATCCCGGTACCATACCCGCTGTTCATGCGGTTTATAGGAATTGAGCTGGAACATGTGAGTGTGATAAACCGTCAGCATCGCAAAGCTGCAAAGCCAGCTCACCAGCAGCAGAATAAATAAAATCCAGTCCAGCATCACTTTTCCTCCGTTCCCAGGTAGCTCGCCAGTACCCGCGAAACCAGTTCCCAGCTGTCAACAAAACAAAAATGACCGGCTCCGGGAACTTTCACAAGTGCTGCATCCGGCAGCAGCCGTTCCATCGTTTCGCCATCTGAAAGCGGTGTCGCGGTATCCTTTTCGCCCCAGAGCAGCAAAGCCGGTACATGCACCGACGGCATTTTCGGCGTCATGTCGGTATTGACACAGCGCACCAGTGTCTGACGCATCATCGGAGAAGCGTTCAGATAGTCGGCGCTGCCATGACTGCGGCGAAGGTTTTCCAGTGCGTCCGGATAAAGCACCCGACAAAGCGGAAGTTCCAGAATCCAACGGCAGATCTTATATTTCCGCTGGCGAAATTTCTGTTTTGCCGTCTTTTTAGGCAGGACGCCGGCAGCATCCATTAAAATCATCCGTGTAACGGTAAAGGGCAGTCCCTGTCTGGAAGCGATCTCAACCGACACACGGCCGCCATGAGAATGACCCATCAGGATGACTTTTTTCAGTCCCAGCGCAGCAATCAGTTCAATGACAAAATCGGCAAATTCACCGACACCCCAAGGCTGAGACGGTTCCGCCGTTTCACCAAATCCCGGAAAATCCGCAGCCAGCACCGGAACAAAATGCGCCATATGTTCCAAAAGCTTTGGATAGATCGAAATGCTGGTTCCCCAGCCCTGTAAAAACACCAGCGTTTCTCTGTCAGGATCAGGTCTGCCATCCGGGCAGCCCAGCATCGCATAATTGACAGAAAAACCCTCCACCTGTATCCTCTGCGTCTGCATCTGCATCCGCCTTTCCATCGTAGTCTATATCTAAATCAGTATAATGCAAATCAGTTATGATGTCAAGTTTACAGCACGCGCAAATACCATCAACATTTTCAGTATATTTTTGAGGTAATCCCGTTGACATCCGACTGCAACATGGATATAATAATACTGGCAACAGGCACAAAAAGGAGGCAAATATTATGTATAATTATATAAAAGATTACCCACGTCCGCAGCTTCTCCGCAGCCAGTGGGAAAACCTCAATGGGACATGGGATTTTGCTTTTGACGATGCCGGTACCGGTATTTCGGAAGGCTGGCAGAATGGTTTTACACCTCAGTATCAGATCACTGTCCCGTTTACATACGAAACCAAAATGAGCGGCATTGAAGACCCAAACCCACACAGCGGCGTATGGTATTCCCGAACCTTTACCGCCGTCAAAAACGGTAAACGGCTGCTGCTGCATTTTGAAGGAAGCGACTGGCATACCCAGGTATTTGTCAACGGACAGTTTGC
>CALWWT010000200.1 GCA_944385325.1 uncultured Clostridia bacterium
ACGGCTCATACAGATGCAGCGAGTCGATCCATACATCGGCGTTTGTCCGGTAGGGGCGGATATGGCGTTCCTCACCGCGGACGACGTTTTCCCACATTGCGATGGTATCCTGCGGCGCGCAGCCGCGAAAGCTGTTATCCCGGATGATCCGGCGGATAGAGCGCATTTCACGGGTGGAGATCAGCCGCTCTTTTCCAAGGTAGTATTCCGTTTTGATGGAGATATACAGTTTCAGTGCGTCGGCAAAGACCGGACGCTCGGCGATCAGCGGATTGAGGGCGTGCAGCCCTTCGATAATGATCGCTGTATTTTCGTCATGTTCATGCGTCCAGACCTTATCGCTGCGCTTACCTAGCTTGAAATCAAAGATCGGGAAATCTGCCTTGCCTTCCCTGAAAAGCACCTGGAGGCAGTTTTCCAGTGTTTCGATGTCGATCAGTTCCGGCGTTTCGAGGTCCGGTTTTCCGTCCTCCATCAGCGGTGCCCTGTCGCGGTCGAAGAAAAAGTCATCCAGTGACAGCGGAAAGGTATGGATTCCCCTTTTTTCCAGTTCCTCATCCAAATTATGGGAAGTCGTCGTTTTGCCGGCGCTGGAAGGTCCCGAGAGCAGGATGATCTTCTGTTTGGGGAACTGGCTGGCAAAGCGGTCGGCGACCTCAGCGATCTGCTCACGGTAACGCTGTTCCGACAGGCGGATCAGTTCCTGAGGAGATGTGCACGCCATATTGCTGATAAGCCCGGCATCCAATTTTTTCTTAACGTCCGATACCATGATCCCACTCCTTTCCAGCCTCCGAAAGCAGCCGGGAAAGCTGCTGCTTCCTTTCCAGAATATCCGCAAACCGGTCAAGATATTCATACGGATACTTGAAATTATAAATTCTGTCCAGTCCGCCCGGTCTTAACACCTTACTCACCGCGCCCGCGCCGCAGGCGAAAATATTCTGGATTTCCTCCATGATGTACACATTATATTCGCCCCAATATCCCGGCAGCGCATACCCGACATTCTCAAGGTTGCCGACGGTATTTTTCTGCCGGTAGAGGTAATATGGGTCATATCCGGCGCCGATCAGTTTATTTTCAGCGTAATCCATCATCCGCTGCACCGGACGGTAATCCTCCATTTGCTCAATGCCGTCATACAGCGCGGACGACCGTTTGACCGTCAGCGAATGGACGGTGATATTTTCCGGACGGAGCGCAGCGGCAGTATCCAGACTCCGGCAGAACCCTTCATAATCATCACCCGGCAGACCGGCGATCAAATCCATGTTGATATCCTCAAATCCCATCCGGCGCGCCATCTGATAGCAGTCGATGACGTCCTGTGCCGAATGCTTGCGCCCGATTTTTTTGAGAACTGCGTCGGAAAAAGTCTGCGGGTTGATCGAGATACGGGTAGCGCCGCAGTTTTTGATAACCTCCAGTTTTTCAGGCGTGATGGTATCCGGGCGACCAGCCTCAATGGTGTATTCGATACGTCCTTCGCCGCGGTTATCTAAGCCGTGCAGAAAGTAATCCTTTACCGCGCCGGTCAGCTGACGCAGCTGGGATGCCGACAGAACGGTCGGTGTACCGCCGCCGAGATAGATGCTTTTAAGCCGCATCCCCTGTTCTTTTGCGACCTCAGCCGTCACCCGCAGTTCCTTGATCAGCGCCATCAGATAGCGCGGCAAAAGCTCCTGTGCCTTTTTGCCGGTGATTGCCTGGGAGACAAAGCTGCAATAGCTGCACCGGCTCGGGCAGTACGGGATGGACAGATACAGGCTGTAATCCCGGCTGGTTCGGTTTTGGAGAAGCTGTGCCTGCACATGGGCGATTTTGAGCGCAAGAGATAATTTACCGTCGCTGACCAGGTCCTGTGCTTTCATTTCGCCCATGATTTCTTCATCGGTCATGCCCTTATCCAGCCTTTTCTGCACCAGCTTGACCGGGCGCACACCGGTCAGGATACCCCAAGCCGGACGGATGCCGGTTGCCTCATGCAGCTGGGCATACAGAAGCCTTGCCAGCTCGGACTCATATTTATTTTCGATCAGACCGCCCTCCAGACAGCTTTCCCGTTCAGAACGGATTTCAGGGGTTTCCTTTTCAGCCGGCAGCGAGACCCGCACCATCAGGGAGACACTGCCGTCCTCTTTTTGCCGCATTGAAAAGAAAATATAATTATCTTCCGGGGCCACGCCGTCATAACGGAAGGCGAAATGCCGCAGCGGGAAAAAGAGTTTGGTCACGTTTTCCATTTCGTATTTAAAGCTGTTGCCCTCAAACACAAGGGCAGTCTGTGTCTTTTCTGCCATGCAAATTCCTTCCCATCTTCCCCAAAATCAGACTTACCGCTGCGCAGCGATTGTTGTATCCGACCCATGACCGGGATAAACTTTGGTTTCACCCGGCAGCCGGAGCAGTTTTTGCAGCGAATCGGACAGCGCGTTCCAGTCTCCGCCCCAGAAATCGGTCCTTCCATAGCCGCCGTCAAACAGCGTATCCCCTGAAAAGAGCGCGCCGCCAGCCAGCAGCGAAACGCCGCCGGGTGTATGCCCGGGTGTTTCGATCACGCCGATGGTGATCTCGTCCAGATGCAGCTGACCCTTGTCCTCAAGCGCCCTGTCCGGGTGGACAGCAAACTGTCTGCTTCCCAGCATGGAGGAAAGGTTTTTAACAGGGTCAAGCGCCAGTTCCCAGTCGGATCTATGCAGCCAGACCGGAACGCCGTATTTTTCCTGAAGTGCGGCAGCGCCGCCGATATGGTCAAAATGGGCGTGGGTCAGCAGGATCATTTTCGGGATAAGGTTTTGTTCGGTTATTTTTTTTGCGATCCGTTCGGGTTCAGCGCCCGGGTCGATGATCGCACAGTTATTGCTGTCGGAGCAAAGCAGGTAGCAGTTTGCCGCCAGCATTCCGACCGGCAGGGTAATGATTTTCATATTCAGCGACCTCCGGTTATTCTTTATGTCTTGGCAGCGCGCGTTCTTCCGAGTCCATCAGGATGGTGATCGGACCGTCTGCCAGCATGTCGATCTCCATCGGAGCGCCGAAACGACCGGTAGCGGTCATAATACCGTTTTCACGCAGACGGCTGACGTATGCTTCGTAGAGGTCTTCCGACGCCGGATGCTTTGCAGCGCGCGTAAAGGACGGGCGGTTGCCTCTGCGGCAGGAGCCCGCAAGGGTAAAATTGCTGACGACCAGGGCGCCGCCGCCGATATCCTGGAGCGAAAGGTTGAGTTTATCATCCGGGTCGGTGAAGATACGGAGCTTGACGGTTTTGTCCGCGAGCCAGTTTGCGTCCTCGAGGGTATCGCCTTCCATAACACCGCAGAGGATCATCAAGCCCTGTCCGATTTCGCCGAGCGTTTCCGGTCCGGAAGATACTTTTGCGCGGGATACCCGCTGAATAACCAGTTTCATACTGTTTCTTCTCCTGTTGAATGGATTTATGTATTATTGTATAGTGATTATGTACAGACGAGTCTGTTAATGGAGTGTGAACGAGCACTGCACCATTTTTCTCATAGGATGGTGGCCGAAGCTTATAACTGCTGAGCATGGTTCCTAACGGAACCGGACATTTTCCATGGAAACTGTCAAAATATAGGGAGATTAAAGTCGGCATCAACTCTGTGGCGACACGCCACCCGGCGCGTTTGCTTAGGCTGTTACTATCACGGTCGAGCGGATTGCGAAGCAGGAGCGACCGTCGCGAACTGGTCAGCGCGGACACCGCGTCCGTCGCACGACTGTCCACCGGACAGTCGACGAGGGACAGAGAGCGAATGACGTCAGCGCCGTGCCGGCCCACGTAGTTCCAGTGACAGCGTAACCGGCAGTTTGCAGCTCGCTCAAGTAGGGTGAAAGGGACATCGAGCCCCTTTCACCCTATCGAGACCCCCTTGATAGGGTTCTCGAGCTCTCCTGATCTAAAGACGGCGAAAGATAACCGGATAGATAGTGCTTGTCGGTAGGTTCCCAGGGCTCATGGTTCCCAAAGGGAACCATACAGTTTGCAAGCAAACTGTGCCCGCACAGTTTTCCAAAGGAAAACTGTCTGGTTCGCTTGCGAACCGTGGACCCCGCAAGCCTTTGAAAAGGCTTGACCTAAACTTTTTATCATTACCGACCCCACTGAGTGCGAAACATTACCCCGACGCTCTGCGCGTCGGTCAAACCACCGGATAGTGTGTGCGAATTGCCCACATTAAAGCACCTGAATATCGCACTATCTACCCGGCGCGTTGGCAAAG
>CALWWT010000201.1 GCA_944385325.1 uncultured Clostridia bacterium
CTCATAAACAGGCTTCCTTTCGTTTCACAGATTGACAAAACAATAGCTATCCACCGCCTGGCGGACAGCTGTTTTTCTGAATATTAGTTTACCTAAATTCCAGATAAATTGCAAGGGCTTTTTACAAAAAATCCATCATTTCATCTTCATTTGTCAATATAGACGTCATTTCGATTCAAAATTGTATACTATAACCAGTCCGGAATACTTCCGCACAAAACCGAATAAACTGTATCTGTGTCAGATTACTTTTGGAGGGATGCCGGTTGAACAGAAAATCAGTCTTTCGCCTGGCTGCCGCCTGTACCATTGCGGCTTTGGCAGCGGTGGGCTTTGGGGTATCGTGTCCGGCTGGCAGCGGCACTCTGCAAAAATTGGGCGGCTATGCTCTCGCGGCAGAAAGTGAGTCGGTTAATCCGGAGGATTTTTCGCCGATGCCTGCAAAATCCGGAATGAGCTTTTCGCCTTACCGGCTCAACTGTTCGCTCGTCCATCCGCTGGAAGGTGGGAGATTGACCGATGGTTATGGTTGGCGGTACCACCCGATCACCGGGAAACTCGATTTCCATTATGGCGACGATTACGCTGCTGCCGAAGGTACCGATATCCTCGCTGCGGCTGACGGCGTGGTCACCACCGCCGGTACCCATAACAGCTACGGAAATTACATTATAATAGAACATTCGTCCCGGCTTTCGACGCTGTATGCCCATTGTTCAAAATTGCTGGTCGAGGCAGGGGATTCGGTGGCAGCTGGCGAGGTAGTCGCTCTCGTCGGGATGACCGGCGAGGCGACCGGACCGCACCTGCACTTTGAGGTGATTGGGGACGGCGTTCGCTATCAACCGGCGCTGGCGCTGATGGAGGATGGCTCATGATTCGGTTTCAGACAGATCGTGGTGGGATTTGCTGGGAATTCTGGCCGGGATTCTTTGGGGTACTCGCGCTGTGGTGGGAACTCAGCGGCGCCGGTGAGACTGCCGCCCTTGCGATGCTCGCTGCCGTACTTCTCCATGAATCCGGGCACCTTTTCTTTTTCCGGCAGACGGGTATACCGGTGGATAAAGTCCTGTTTGATTTCCGCGGCGTTACGATCCGTCCAGCCGAGGGTATCTATCCGCATAGAAAATTGCTCCTGACCTCTGCCGGCGGCTGTATATTCAGTATCATCGGCGTTATCGCCGGCTGGCTGCTCTCTGTCAGCTGCGGCGTTTCGGATATCTGGTGGCAGGCTTCCGCCGCCGCTGCCATATATTCGCTGCTCCCACTTCCCGGAACAGACGGCGCGGAATGCTTCCGCTGCCTGTTTGCCAAAGTGATACCACGGCTATAATGCTCAGCACTCGACGGCCTCGACCACGGCCCGGTGTCCGGGCAGACTTGATGATAAAGTGATACCCTGCTCCAAGAGGTGGCAAACCAACGCTTCGATCACGCTCGAACGCAAAGAGATTGTGCACACACTGCCCGGTGATTCACGCGAGCGCAGAGCGGCGGAATGCTTCCGCTGCCTTGTTCGCGGCGGTCGCTCCTGCTTGCAACCTGCGGATTGCTGCGATCCGCTCGGTCGTGAAAGTGACAGTCTTGTATTTTGAGGAATTTACAGAATATAGGTTGAATTTATCCTAAAATTGGTCTATACTATATTTGAACAGGAAAGGAGGTACAGCAATGAAAGTAAATACTAAAAATCTGATTTCCATCTCGGAAGCAAACCAGAATTTTTCCCGTGTCGCACGACTGGTCGATGAAAACGGCCCGGTTGTTATCCTCAAGAACAATACACCGCGCTATCTGTTGATTGAGTTTGACGCTGCTGAACAGGAGCAGACGTGCAGCGATGAAGACCTGCTTGACCTCTCCAGTCGGCTGATTGAAAAGAATCGGAAGGCATATGAGGTACTTGCCAAATGATTATTCTGTCAAAAAAGCAGGTACGTCTGCTTCATACTCAGCTGATTCAACAGACTGGCGGTATCGATGGTGTTCGGGATGATGGTTTGCTGGATTCTGCATTATCTGCGCCATTTCAAAGTTTTGATGGGATTGATGCTTTTCCTTCTATTCAGCAGAAAGCCGCCAGACTTGGCTTTGGGCTGGTCAAAAATCATCCGTTTATTGACGGAAACAAGCGAATCGGTGCTCATGTCATGTTGATTTTTCTGGCACTCAATCATATTGAACTGGAATATACTCAGCAAGAACTCATCGAAATTATTCTAAAAATAGCTGCTGGAACATCAGGTTATGAAGATTTGCTCCAATGGGTTATTGGGCATCAGCAATAATCATCTTTTACAGCGGTTTATAATCTGTTTTAGTCACTGCATGTGCGGTGCGCCTCCCTTAATGGGAGGCTTTTTTGTATATGAGAGGCGATAGGATAGAAGAAAAGCGCCCGGGTAATGCCGAGCGCTAATATACATATAAACAAAGAAGAAACGTGGTCGAAGCCGTCGAGTGCTGAGCACGGTTCCTGAAAGAACCGGACAGTTTCCAGGGAAATTGTCAAAATCTGCGTAGATTGAAACCCCGGCAAACTGGTCATGGCGACACGCCGCTATTCCATAAATACCGCGCAAACAGCGTCAAAGACCGCCTGAATATTGGCTTCGTCTTCGGGAGTGCGTGCGCCCCACTCGGTGCAGATGGCAATCGCAAAGGGTCGGTCGGCATAGATCACCGCTGAGATCAGCAGATAGTCATCCCACCAGCCGTATTTTTGCCCGGTGAGCAGGTCACTCGCAATCAGCCGGTCTTCCGATGCGCAGTAGCTCGCGGCAAATTCCTCCGCGTGTTCCGCGCCGCTCTCCATATATGCAAACGCCATCTCGGCAAATGTACAGCAGTCCCAAGCATTGGTCATCGTGTCGGTAGAATCGGACATTTCACCCGTCAGCCCGAAACGGTCGGTGTTTATCCAATCGGCAAAATCCGATGCCGGAAACTCGCTTTTGAGCATCTCAAGCGCGGTATTGTCCGAATAAATCAGCGCGTCCGCGATCAGCTCATGGAGACTGTACAGCGTTCCGTACTCGGTAAACTGGATAATCCCGGCATTGCCGCGGTGGTTCTCGGCGGTGAAGGGTATCATCCTATCCAGGTCGATCTCGCCGGCGTCCGCACGCTCGAACAGCCAGAGGGAATAGGGGAGCTTGAAGACGCTCGCGATATAATACGACCGCGTTTCGTTCCAGCTCCAACGCTCGCCGCTGACAAGGTCGCTGAACACCACCGAAATCCCGTACGGGCAGCTGTTTATCACCGCGTCCACCTGCTCCAGACGCTCCGGGTCCGGGGTAAACGTCTCCGGGATGGCGTAGCCGTCACCGTCCAGCCATTGCCCATCGGCAAGCCCATTGCGGACAAGCGCGCCGTCTTCACCCGCATACATCTGCCCTTTTTCCGTCTCGATCCACCCGGTGACCATTTCGCAGTCTTCAAACCAGTACCATTCGCCGCCGATTTCGGTCAGCCCATCCACCAGTTCACCGCCTGAACCGGCATACCGCCAGACAGTGCGTCCGTCCTCGTCCGACTCTATCCAGCCGGTCAGCAGGGAGCCGTCCCAGCCAAAAAAGTAGCTTTCGCCGTCGATCTCGGTCAGCCCGACGGCATAGCCGCCCGATTCCGTCCGGAAACGGCGCAGTGCTCCGCTGCCTTCCCAGCCGGGAAGGAACTGCCCCGAAAGTTCGTCCGCGAGCGTTTCGGGCTGCGCGTCTAAACTCGTGAAAACGGTGTCCGCTCCGCCAAGACCTGCCGCGACTGCCGGATGTGTCCCGCAGCTGGTCAGCTGGAGGACTGCCAGCAGCAAGCAGGCTATTTTTGCAGTATGATATATTTTCATGCCGTATATGATATCCTTTCAATGGGCTGGCGTAAATGTCAGCCCGTTTTCTGTCTATTATTATACAGGAAAACGGTCAAACAAACAATAGTCGACATTCCTTTCGTGACGGATATCCGGCACGATGGGTAGGCGTCAGACGCATTGCATAAAAAATATTTAATTAAAATGCAAAAACTGGTTGACATTTTTGGAAAAATATGCGAAAATAAAAATAAATAAAACGAATGCAGTAAATTGTTAGAATTTTAATCAGTTGTGCTGCTGTGTTATCGAGGAGGAATTTATGATGATGAGAAAACGGTTGTTTGCGCTTGCGATGGGCTTTGGTATGGCAGTTTCGATGCTGCCGGGTATGGCGCTGGCGGCAGATGATAAACTGGCTTATGCCGTACTCGGTGACAGTATCTCTGCTGGTTACGGTCTGAGCGATCCTGCAAAAGATGCTTTCCCCGCGCTGGTCGCTGAGGAAAAAGGCCTTGAACTGACCAATCTCTCCAGCAGCGGTGCTACATCGGACGATCTGGCCACTAGAATTAAGAACAATCTCCCTGTCATTACCGGTGCGGATGTTGTCACAATCACCATTGGCGGTAACGATATGATGAACGCGCTGTATGAATTCCTCGCCGCAGGGTATCAGGCGATTGACCCCACGATGACCGCCGAAAAAATGCAGGAGCTGCTTATCAAGGGTGATCCGATTACGCTTGCCGCGGCCGCACAGATGATCCCCGGTTTTGCGGCGTCTGACCAGGCGGCGGACGCGCTCACCGATATCACCACCAACCTTGCCGGCGCAATCGGCGCGGTTAAGACGGCTAACCCTGATGTGCAGATCATTGTCACGACACAGTATAACCCCTATCAGCAGGCTGCGGATGCCGCTGAGGGCGCGTCTGCAGAAGCTGCCAATGTGATTGATACGGCGTTCGATACCGGCGTGACCGCGCTGAATGCGGCAATTCAGCAGGTTTGCAGTACTGCTCAGTGCACCGTTGCGGACGTTTATTCGGTATTTGCCGAGTCTGATGTAAATCCCTGCAACGCGTCGTTTAAATTTTTAAACCTTGATTTTCATCCCAACACCTACGGCCACACCCTGATCGCGGATCTGGTCGGCAGCCTTGTCGAACTGCCCGATGCCGAACCCGATGAACAGGCTCCTGCCGTTGAACCGGATGAGCAGGCACCTGCTGCCGAGCCGGATACCGAGCCGGTTGCCCCGTCGGTATCTGCCGGCTGGAATGAGTATGACGGAAACTTCTATTACATCCATCCGGATGGCACCCCGGCTGTCGGTGAATGGCTCTGGTACGACAACCAGTGGTACTTCTTCACCGGTTCGGGCGCGATGCTGTCGGATTCCTGGCTTGAATGGAAGGGCGACTGGTACTATATCTACGCCAACGGTCAGATGGCTACCAATGCCACGATCGAGGGTCATTATCTCAATTCCGATGGCGTTTGTGTTAAGTGATTCCCGTATAATCGCATAATGAAAGGCGGTTCCTGTTTACATCGGGAACCGCCTTTTTGTTGTTATATTCTTTTGTAAAATTGATAGTGCTTTCCATCAAACTGAAACAGCTTGAATCCATAATCGATATATGCTTTATGTACCTTGGGTTCTTCGCTACATTCAACCAGAACACACCGACAGGGAATCAGTTCGTTGGATGCTCGAATGATTTCAAACGCTTCGTCCAGTATTTCTCCGGATGTAATATCGGCTATTATTTTACCGTCAACGGTTTCGCTTTTGTACTTGCCAAGCTGACCAATCAGCACAAATTGAATGGTTTCTGCCACAGAAAAACCACCTGTTAATTTCCTGATTGTACTTTTGCTGACTTTTTGCTTTCCCGTTTCATCACTTTCCTCAGGCATTTTTAGCGATTTATGGGAAAGAGTAAAGTATGCATCAATTTTTATCTGCCCTTCGTCAAATTTTTCTTCATCCAGCAGCAGATAAATTGAACACCAGCCGTGATCTAGATATTCAAACGCTTTTTTTCGCAGGAAGTTTTCTATATCTCCGTCTTGATAACACCGGAATGAATCAAGAGCGTCGGAAAGATGCTGCATACCATCTATATCCAACGCTCTGGTTCTCAATTCATTTAACGAAATACAAAGGTGGCTAATTTTTCTCGCCCTTTTTTCAGGGAAGGTGATTCAACCACTTGTTTGCGTTCGGGCTTGCTTTCAAGCTCTTTTTTCAGCCGCTCAAAAGCTTTTCGGTCTTTTGCGTAAAACTCTTTCGTGATAGATGAAGTGGCCATTCAAACACCTCCTGTTGTCGTAGTATACCGCAATGGATAAACAAAATACATACAGATAAATATAGCTTTCCTGCAACTATATTATATCAGTTTTTTACATGTCTGTCAATCGGCACTGATTAGCTCTTGACAATATACCGACCGTCTGCGTATCCGATTTTGCCGCCGTACTGGATGACGTACCAGCCGTCGGTCTCTCCGAAAATTATCACAGAACTTCCGTTCGGTATCCCGAGAATAACCTTACTGTCTGTTGACGGTTTATCCCGCAGGTTCAGCCGTCCGCCGTTTGTCTTCACCACGCCCGCCGTCACCGGTTCCGGCGTGATGAACGGTATCCCAAAATACCGCGTTAACCCTTCCACGATGTTCGCCGCGATCGCGTCCAGATTCTCGGTTATCCATTGCGCGTCCTGCTCGTTGTCATGGTAGGCAAGCTCGATGAACACCGACGGCGCTTTCGGCTGCCGTACCTCGCCAAGCCGCGTCGTCGATGCTGTCCGCACCGTTTCCGGATAAATCGCTCGCAGGCTCTGTGCGACGTCCTCTGCCGCCGCTTTTCCTTTCACGCTGCCCGGATAGTAGTAGACTTCACTCCCGCGTGCGCTCCCGTACTGTCCATCCGGTGCGGCGTTCGAATGCAGGGCAAGGTGCAGGTCATAGTTCCCGGCGTTTGACGCCCGTATCGAACTCACCGCCGTCATGTCCGGCGTGTTCCGCGTGAACCCGATCCCGCTCGCACGCAGATACGGCTCCATTCGGTCGGCAAGCTGGTTCATCCAGTATTCTTCACTCCCGCCGGTTACGTATAAATTCGCCTGCTGTGTCGATGGGCTGAGGTAGATTGTCGGCATAAGTATCCTTCCTTCCAATATGTCGTTGATTATAATATATGTGGGATAGGGGAGAATCGTGCTTCAAATTTTTGCTCTGGTGCGTGGTTGAAGCGTTCGTTTGCCAGCTTTTGGAGCGTGGTAGGGCTTTGGCATCAAGGGAGCGCAGGCTCCACACAAAAAATTTGAAAAAAAGTGTTGACAAATCTGTTTTCTTCTGGTATAATACCAATTGTTCCGTTGAGAACACCTCGGCGGACAACAAAAAATGAATGCAGATGTGGCGGAATTGGCAGACGCGCTACTTTGAGGTGGTAGTGAGGTTTCTCGTGTGGGTTCAAGTCCCGTCATCTGCACCATATGCGGATATGGCGGAATTGGCAGACGCGCTA
>CALWWT010000202.1 GCA_944385325.1 uncultured Clostridia bacterium
CAGCACTTCCCCACGCGGTAAGCGCACCGTTTGACCCTGCACAGCTGAGCGGGTATGAGACCCGTTTCCGCGAATATATGGACGATGATATGAACACCGCAGACGCTCTGTCGGTTATTTTCGAACTGGCAAGGGATATCAATACGACACTCAAGGAGTCCCCGCTTCCCAAAGAAAAGCTGGAAGAGATGCACCGTATTTTCACCACGCTGACCGGTGTACTTGGTCTTTTGTATAACGATAAAGAGGACGAAATCCCGCAGGAGGTCATGCAGCTGGTCGAACAGCGCAAGGAAGCCAGAAAGGCTAAGGATTTTGCCCGTGCCGACGAACTGCGCGCACAGATCGAAGCGCTGGGCTTTGAGGTCAAGGAAACCCGTCAGGGAACGCAGGTCAGCCGGCGCGCCAATTGACAGGTTAAAGAAAATGAATGAAAAGGAGGGCGTTTTGGATGGGAAATCAGTTTGACCGCATTATTGCGGTTTCGTTAAACCCGGCTCTGGATGTAACATTGTGGGTCAATACCCTGGATTTTAATGAGCCGAACAAGACGACAGAAGAAAAGGTTTACGCTGGCGGTAAAGCAGTCAATATTGCTCGTGTATTTGCTTCATATGGAGCAGAAAACGCCTGTTGCCTGGGTGTCGCTGGAAGCGATAATTTTCAGACCTTTACCCAGCTGCTGGAAGCGGATGGCGTAAAGTTTGATTTTGTTCAGATTCCGGGAGCGGTCCGGGAAAACCTGACGCTGGTGATACCGGATAAGCGTGTTTTGAAGGTTAATCGTGCAGGATGCCCGATCAGTGCAAAGGCTATGCATGAGCTTAAAGACCGTCTGCTGGCAGAGATCGAGCCGCTTGAACATTGCCTGCTGATATTTGCAGGCTCTTTGCCTCCGAACATTACGCCGGAAGCGTATAAGGCGTTTATCCTTTCGCTCAAGCGGGAGAATGTGGAGATCGCGCTGGATACAGCGGTATTCCGGCTGGAGGATATGGAACAGCTGCGCCCGTTTTTGATCAAGCCGAATCTTCCGGAATTCCGTGCCATGTGCGGAACCGACCTTCGGACTGAACAGTCGATCATCAAGTTTGCCAAGGTGCTGGCTGGCTATGTCACCCATGTACTGGTTTCGCTGGGTGGTAAGGGTCTATTGTATGTCGGTGAGGGCGGCGGTGCACGTTTGATTCCGACGCCGGTCGAGGTGCGCTCGACAATCGGCGCGGGAGATACGACCCTTGCTTCTTTCCTGTATGCGCTGGGGCTTGACCAGACACCGCAGCAGGCTGCACATTTTGCTGCCGCTGCCGGAACAGCGTCGGTCACGCTGGACGGTACCGATGTGGTGACCAGAGAGATGGTCGAGCAGATGATGCCGTCGATTATTTCCAAGCCGGTCAAGGTGTAACGGGCTGGAAGAACATTTTTTGCCAGTGGATCTTTTGTTGTTTTGCTTGACATCGGGTGGGATTGCTGGTATACTTAATCTGTAAATGTTATTGTGAATATATGCCGCTTCGGAGATTCAGACCTGAATGGACACAGGTTCTTGAACCGACCGAGGCGGCTTTTTTGCGGAAAGGAATGGTCAAATCTATGAAAACAGATGTATTGATTATCGGAGCCGGTCCCGCAGGTATTTTTACAGCATTGGAGATGGTGTGCCGCGGCAGCCGGAAAAAGATTCTGATTGTGGAAAAAGGACAGCCGGTGGAAAAACGACGTTGTCCGAAATCGGTTGTCGGACACTGTGTCAACTGCAAACCTTATTGCCATATCACCACCGGTTTTTCCGGTGCGGGTGCGTTTTCTGACGGGAAGCTTTCGCTGTCATATGAGGTAGGCGGTGATCTGCCAGACCTGATCGGTGCTGACCTGGTGCAGGATACGATTCATTATACCGATGATATTTATCTTGAATTTGGAGCAGATACCCATGTGGAGGGGCTTGGTAATCCGGATAAGGTCAAGGTTATCCGCAAAAACGCGATTCAGGCTGGTCTTAAACTGGTAGACTGTCCGATTCGCCATCTCGGAACCGAAAAGGCTCAGCAGCTGTATCTGGCAATAGAGCAGTATCTGGCGGAACATGGCGTTGAGATGATGTTTGGCTGGGAATGTGAAGATCTTCTGCTGGAAAATGAAAACTGTGTCGGAGCAACCCTGCGCAGAGGTGATGAAAGCTGTGATTGCCGGGCGGAACATACAGTTGTCGCTACCGGCAGACGTGGTGCTGACTGGCTGGAGAGAATCTGTGCGGAACACGGCATTGCTCATCAGCCGGGCACTGTTGATA
The DNA here is from genome assembly GCA_944385325.1 of uncultured Clostridia bacterium. GTDB lineage: Bacteria > Bacillota > Clostridia > Oscillospirales > Ruminococcaceae > Faecivivens. The sequence continues at coordinate 2,297 of CALWWT010000202.1, forward strand.
TCGGCGTCCGGGTTGAGGTACGCAATGAGGTTATGGAATTTGTCAATGAGGTTCTGTATGAATCCAAACTGATTGGATATCCGCGTCCCTTTAAGAATAAAGTTCGTACCTTCTGCCAGAATCCCGGCGGCTTTGTCAGCCAGGAAAACTATGATAATGATCTTGCCGTGGTCAATGGCCATTCTTATAAGGACCGTAAGTCGGAGAATACCAACCTTGCAATTCTCTGTTCTCATAACTTCACGACGCCGTTTAATCAGCCGATTGCCTATGCGCAGAAGGTTGGTGAGCTGACCAACATGCTGGGAGACGGACATATTCTGGTTCAGCGGTTTGGCGATATTCTGGACGGTAAACGTACCTGGGAAAAGGAACTTTCCCGTTCCAATGTACAGCCTTCTCTGCCGGATGCGGTCGCTGGTGATATCACAGCGGCAATGCCTTATCGTGCGATGACCAATATCGTTGGATTTATTCAGGCAGTTGACCAGGTGGTACCGGGATTTGCTTCGTATGAGACACTGCTGTATTCTCCTGAACTGAAGTTTTACAGCAATAAGGTCAAGATGGATACTGACTTTAATACCAATATCAAAAATCTGCATTGTCTGGGTGACTCTTCCGGTTGGACCCGTGGATTGATGATGGCATCGGTCATGGGTGTTCTGATGGGACGCAGACTGGTATAATTTCAATAGGTTAAAGAGATGGGGAGCAGCGAAAGCTGCTCCCTCAGACTGTCGATAAAATCAATCGCTCGTTCTCTTTTTCCGCCATTGCCATGCTTCGCATGGGCAATGGCGGCGTTTTTTAGGGGGGTTGCGCGCTTACGCGCGCCCAGGGGCTGCGCCCCTGGACCTGCTTTCCGCCTTATGGTAAACTTTAGTTGAATTTTGGCGATTTTAAAAATTCTCCAAAATACTTTTTCGACAAGCTCGGGGAGCAGCGAAAGCTGCTCCCTGTTTGCATTAGTCAGATAGTTTTTAAAAGGATATCAGCAGAATTTTGATTAGGTAATATTATTGCGTGCGCACGCAATTTGTGCTATAATTTGTCAAGGAAAGGAGAATCAGAATGAAGTTATTGAAATGGCTGTCGGTAACCGACCGGTTTACAAAAGCTTACCTGGACAGCCGGTTTGCGCCGCTGGGAATCAACAGCAGTCAGCATATGTATCTGCTTAAAGTCTGTAATGAACCCGGTATTTTGCAGGATTCTATGATTGACAGCTTTTATGTACATCCCAGTAACATTATCCGGATGATCGGTGCTCTGGAAAAGAATGGCTTTCTGACACGTCAGCCGTACGAAAAAGATAAACGTACCTGCCGGTTATATCCGACTGAAAAGGCAATGTCTGTCTGTGGACAGATTCAGGAAATCTGTCAGGATGCGGAACGGATTTTGACGCAGGAGCTAAGTGACGAGGAGCAACAAATTTTTGCAGACATTCTCTTGAAGGCTGGAAAACGGATGGTACAACAGATAGGATTGAATGGCAAGGAGGATGGTTTTGATGAATGAAAATCCATTGGGGACCAAGAAGGTTTCGACACTTTTGCGGGAGTTTGCGATTCCCAGTATTATTGCGACGCTGGTCAGTTCTCTTTACAATATTGTAGACCAGATTTTTATTGGTCAGGGTGTTGGTTATCTGGGAAATGCTGCGACAAACGTTTCTTATCCGCTGTCGACAATCTGCCTTGCTATTGCGTTGCTTTTGGGCATTGGCAGTGCGGCTCGATTTTCGCTCAGCTTGGGAAGGGGAGAACCGGAACAGGCAGCCCGTATTGCTGGAAATGGCATTGCACTGATGGCTTTGTTTGGTGCACTTTATCTGGTGGTCGGAGAACTGTTTCTGACACCGCTGTTAAAGATATTTGGCGCAACGAGTCAGATTCTTCCCTATGCACAGCAGTATGCCGGAATTACATTGATTGGTATGCCGTTTCTGATTCTCACAAATGGTATATGCAATCTGATTCGCGCAGACGGAAGTCCGAAGTATTCGATGCTGTGTATGGTTTCAGGTGCGATTGTCAATACCATACTGGACCCGTTGTTTATTTTTGGATTTGACTGGGGAATCTTTGGCGCGGCACTCGCAACGATTCTGGGACAGTTTTTGTCCTTTTTTATGGCGTTGCGATACCTGTGGAAATTCAAGCATATCCATTTTACACGGAAGTACTTTAAACTTGATTTCCGGGACGGCCTGACAACCATGTATATGGGCACCAGCAGCTGTATGAACCAGTTAGCCATTACAGTGGTACAGATTGTCCTCAACAATTCCCTGACCTATTATGGTGCAATGTCTGTTTATGGTGAGGAGATTCCGCTGGCAGCGTGTGGTATCGTTATGAAGACCAATGCCATCCTGCTGTCGATTATCGTTGGTATTTCGCAGGGTGTACAGCCGATTATCAGCTTCAATTATGGCGCTGGTAAATATGACCGTGTGAAAAAGGCCTATCTGTTGGCAATTGGCTGGAATGCAGTTGTATCGGTAATTGGTTTTTGTGCTTTTCAGTTTTTCCCCAGACAGATTATTTCGCTGTTCGGAAATGGGGATGAACTTTATTTTGAGTTCGCGGTTCTGTTTATGCGGACATTCCTGTTTATGGTCATTGTTAATGGTGTGCAGCTGTTGTCTTCCAACTTCTTTACTGCAATTGGCAAAGCACTGAGAGGCTTGTTGCTGTCGATGACAAGACAGGTATTTTTCCTGATTCCGCTGATTCTGATTTTGCCGCTGAAATTTGGAATTTTTGGCGTTTTGCTTGCTGGACCGATTGCAGACTTTATTGCGTTTATAGTATCGGTACTGCTGATTTGGAAAGAGTTCAAACTGCTCAGACAGATGCAGAAAGAAAAATCTTTAAGTGCTGAGCATACGGATTGAATAGAAATGTGATATAAAAGCAGGAGCGTACAGTCAATGAGAATTTTCTCTTGGCTGTACGCTCTGTTATTTTTATTCGCTGTTTATTTCCATCTGCCCTCAGAATCTACATAATAGCCGTCAGGAGTGGTGGTATTGGTCAGCATAGCGCCGCTGGAACCGAGATAGTACCAGTAAGCACCCGATTTAACCCATCTGTTTGCTGCCATTTCGCCTGAGCCAATGCAATAATACCATTTGCCGCCAGTTTTGACCCACTGGCCGGAAGCCATTGCACCGGAAGAATAGAAGTAGTACCATTTTCCATCCGCAAGTTTCAGCCACTGGTTAGCTGCCATTTTACCGGAACCACCAAACCAGTACCATACACCGCCGATTTTTGCCCAGCTGGATTCGTAACGGGTACCATCCGCTTTGACATAATACCAATTACCGTAATTTCTAATCCAGCAGCTGGTTTTCATTTCTCCAGCCGCATCGAGATAGACGTATTTCCCATCCTTGAGCCGCCAGCAGTTGACAACACCGGCACCGTAGTCATTGAGGTAGTACCAGTTGCCTTCCGCCTGGTACCAGCCAGATTTCTGCATGATACCTTCATTATTGAAGATATATGCTTTTCCATCAATGTACTGTAAACCGGTCATTTTTTTGCCGTCTTGGTAATAATAAGTGCTTCCATTCTCGGTAACCAATCCAGACTGGGCAGAGGAAGAGCCGCTTTCGACAGGTGTTTCACCCTGAAGTACGCCGTATTCGTCGAAGGTATAGACTTTTCCGTTGATCGTTTGGGTACCGGTGACCATTTTGCAGTTTGCGTCAAAATAATAGGTCTTGTCGCCCCAGGTTTTAAAGGCATTTGGAACAAGATTGTAATACTGTGAGATATCTGTCATGGTAACGCTTCCGCCGGTCGATCCGGTCATCTGCTGTTGGTATTTGACCAGTGCCGCACAATTTGACGAACCGATGTAATTATTCCCGGCTGCAAGTTTAGTGACGGTATCAGGCAAAACAACCGGGTCCTGTATGGTTGTGCACTCAATTGTCTGCACACCCCATGGAAGAACCAGCGTTTTTCCGACTTTTTCAACAATGCAGTAGGGAGCCAGTGTTTCAAGGGATGGATGGAAGGCAGGCGCTGCCGTTCCAGGCACTGAATACAAGGTCGTGAAGTCCTTACTGTAGAGACAGTTCTGGTAGGTTGAATAGTAAGGATTTTTCTCATCGACAATATATGAAGTGGTAATATACCGGTTGGTAACAATATTTGTCAGCTGGACATCCTTCCCCAAACGTAAGGTATCACATACCAGAGCCGAGTGGGGAACACTGGTAATCCCATCCTGTACAATGATTTCTTTGGGCCAGCTGTAAAATTCAATGATTGTCCAGGGCGCCCAGTTGGTATAGGAGTTGACCATCGGCCATACACCTTTACCGGAGAGGGTCAGCTTCTGGGATGCGACCTCATAATCCCAGCTGAAACCATCAGGATGTGTGCCGCCGAGTTGTTCGGCAGTATGACAGAAATAGACGATGGTGTTGGTATGATTACCGGCGATCTCCAGGTCAGACGAGAAAATAATGGTCTGTATATCCGCTTCGTACTGTTTCCAAGGTGTGTTTTCCACGTCTTTGATGTACATTTTTCCACTCAATGTCAGTGTTTTGGTATCAGAGTTATAAGCCCATTTTCCGGTGAATGTCTCATCCTGACCCTCACCTGAAATAACGGAGGCATGGGCTGTAATTCCGAAAAGGGTATATGTTGGAACACTGACCGCTGAGGTCAGGGAGACAGCTGCTGCCATCATGCAGGCAACAATATTTTTGGTATAGTTTTTCATTTGTGTATCCTCCTTTGGGTGTAAAGATCGTTTTATAGAACCATGGAGATTCTTGTTTATACATCTATCAGTGAGAGCAGGTCTGTGAATCTGCTGTTATAACAGAATATTTTGTATGATCAAGTTTCCTGTGACGCTGATGGTTTGTCAGCGACCTATACCTGCACTGCTTTTTAAGAAACTTATATTGCAATTTGTATACAAACGATAGATTGTTTATCTTTTTATACTAAATACACATGAATGGCAGAAAAGGTTGCAGATTTTTATATGCGTTTTATACATAGTTTTAGCTGGAATTTTGGGTATATAGTGTGTTGAATGTAAAAATAATGGTATTTTTATCCAGTTAAGCTGTTTTGACAGTGACACAGTCAGATTCTTTGCAGGAATCCTTTGCAGATATCATGATTATCGGCTATAATAGAAGAAAAACGGAAGAGAAGATGATGCAGTTGAATGTTTTGGAAGTAGTAGCAATCATTGCCGGCAGTTATAATGTGTCTTTTCATCAGTACAGTCTTTCGGAGACGGGAGTTGCTGCTTTTGATCAGGTGAGTTTTGATGGTGGTATACGCGGATGGTGCTTGCCGGATTATCATGAATCGGACTATCTCATGCAGCTTTTTGCAAAGATACAGGCAGAACAGCTGGTTCGGCTGATTGATATATTTGCGTGCAGATACCTTTTGCTGCGCTGCGTCATGGATGGGAAGCAGCGTGTGCTGGTGGTTGGTCCTTATCTGGCTGAATCCAATACGCAGGATTTTACGCGTAATATCCAAAAAAAACTTGGTTGGGATGACCAGATGGGTGAGTTTTTGCTGGAATACCGCAGCTGTGTACCGGTTGTGACGGATGAGTCTGCAATGATCCTGATGATACGCCGGATTGCTGCACCGCTTATAAACGATGCAAAAATGCTGCCGTTTTCTGAACAGGTCGAGCAGACGGGTCCCGGCTTTTCTTTTCAGATTGATCGCGATGAACAGTATGAACAGGCTATGGCAGCATCTATGATCGAACAGCGGTATCAAAAAGAAAATGAATGGCTGGATGCAATGCTGACTGGCAATATGGAAAAGGTGGGAGCAGCTATTCGTGAATTGGCACGTTTCCAGATGCCTGGACGTTTTCAGTCTTTGCGCGGAGCACAAAATGTCGCCATTATTCTAAATACGCTCTGCCGGAAAAACCTTGAGCGGGCAGGTGTACATCCGGCATTTATTGATCAGATCGCCCGGCAGTTTACCGGACGGATCGACAGCTGTATCACAGAACAGGAGGTAAAGGCTCTCCAAAAGGAGATTATAAGGGAATATTGTCTGGCGGCTAATCGTTATGCGACACAGGGTGTATCTCCATTGATCCATAAAGTCATGAGTGAGGTTTTGCTGCAATTGGACAGTGCGGTAGGTTTAAGGCAGCTGGCGGAAGAAATCGGCGTAGGGGAGAGCTATCTCTCTTTTCGTTTCAGAAAAGAGACCGGACAAACCTTTGGGTACTGGCTGCGTGAAAAAAGGCTGGAACGCGCCAAGCAGCTTCTTTTGCGGGAAAATCTGAGCATAGCCCAGGTGGCAGAACAGGTGGGAATTTTGGATGTGAGTTATTTCATCCGCATTTTTCGTAAAGAGACAGGAATGACACCTGGTGAATATCGCAAATCAAAGTTGGAAAGTTTTAATCATTTGAAATCAAATTCAAAAAAATCATATTCCAATGAAAAATAATTATATTTTTTCTTTGCGGTTCATGTTACAATAAACTTGTACAAAAAATATCTGCGAAAGGAGCTATTTTATGCTTTATCCTGTAATGACTGAATCCCGTATGCTGTTCGACCTGAGTGGAATTTGGGCATTTAAGACCGAAAAAGACGAGGGTCAGGGTAAACGGGAACAATGGTATGCTGCGTCTCTTTCTGAATGCTGCACCATGCCTGTACCTGCTTCCTATAATGACATCAAGACCTCACAGGAACTGAGAGATTATCGTGGGACGGTTTATTATCAGCGTAAGGTGGCTGTATCTGCGCCGATGCTTGCGCAGCGGCTGGTACTGCGCTGCGGAGCGGTTACCCATCATGCGGAAGTTTATCTGAATGGTGTTTTGGTTGCAAGCCATAAGGGTGGATTTTTGCCTTTTGAAGCGGATATTACCGAGGCGGTACATGCAGGTGACAATCTGCTGACAATTGCAGTCAGCAATATTATTGATCATACGACCCTTCCTGTCGGTGAACAGAAGGTTACCCCTGCCGGAAGAAAATATAATGCGACGAACTTCGACTTTTTTAACTATGCCGGAATTACGCGCCCTGTCAAACTCTATACAACACCTTGTCAGTATATCCGGGATATCACGGTTACTTCAAATGTTGATTTTACTGCCGGCAGTGCGGATCTTCATTATGATGTGGAAACCTGCGGTGAAGCAAGCTGTCATGTTGAGGTGTTTGACGAGTCCGGAAAACTGGCAGCAAATGCTGATGGGAAATCCGGTATTCTGCATATTGAGCATGTACGCTTGTGGCAGCCGCTGGATGCATATCTGTATGATATCCGGGTAACTTTTGGGGAGGATTCTTATACTTTGCCGTATGGCGTACGGACAGTCCGCGTAGATGGATATCATTTTCTAATTAACGAGCGTCCATTTTATTTCAAGGGCTATGGCAAACATGAGGATACTTATCCCAATGGTCGTGGTCTGAACGAAGCTATGAATGTCAAGGATCTGGCGCTTCTTAAATGGCAGGGTGCCAATTCTTTCCGTACCAGCCATTATCCGTATTCGGAAGAGATGATGAGACTGTGTGATCGGGAAGGTATTGTTGTTATCGATGAGGTGCCGGCTGTTGGACTCAATTTCCGGATGGGCGGCGGATTTTTCGGAGCATCCCATCAGTCAACCTTTGGAGCAGAAAATGGTGTGCAGACATTTGAACATCATCAGGATGTCATTCGTGGGCTGATTGACCGTGACAAGAATCTTGCATGTGCAGTAATTTGGAGTATTGCCAATGAACCGGATTCTACCGGTCCGCAGGCGGCAGATTATTTCCTGCCGCTGTTTGAACTTGCCAAACAGCTTGACCCTCAAAAACGTCCTTGTACCCTGATCAATGTTCAGATGATATCATTTGAACAGGAAGTAACCAAAGATGTTTGTGATGTGATCTGCCTGAACCGTTATTATGGCTGGTACGAATGTGGCGGTGATCTGGCGTCTGCTGAAAAACAGATGCGTGAGGAAATGACAAAATGGGCTTCGCTTGGAAAACCGATTGTCTTTACCGAATTTGGCGCCGATACTGTTGCTGGCTTCCATGATGCAACGCCAGTTATGTTTACAGAGGAATATCAGGTTGATTATTATGAAATGAATACCCGAGTGTTTGATGATATTCCGCAGGTACAGGGCGAACAGGTTTGGAACTTTGCAGATTTTGCAACTTCTCAGGGAGTTGTTCGTGTGCAGGGAAATAAGAAAGGACTTTTCACCCGTGATCGTAAGCCAAAGATGGCTGCACATTTTATGCGTAAACGTTGGTTGAATATTCCTGATTTCAATTATAAGAAGTAAATTTTACAGCCGGCAGATTATTGTGTAATATTCTGCCGGCTGTAAAAATAGTGTTGAAAATTTTTTTTAAAAATGTATGTGATAAAATGATGTGAACCCCTCAAAAAAAATAGAAGACGCTCTCAAAGTATGGTAAGATAGAATCACCACAAACGATCAAGCCATAGAAAGAGAGCGACTTCACATGAATAGAAT
>CALWWT010000203.1 GCA_944385325.1 uncultured Clostridia bacterium
CTGACGGTGGCTTTCCATATAAGATGCGATTTGCTCTTTGAGCATTTGTCACACAACCTTTCATATTGTAGGGATAATTTCACATACGTTCATTATATCCTGTTTGCCATGGCTTGTCAATCAAACCGGTATTGCAGCGGTTGGTTTTTACAGTTATTTCTCTAAATGATCATTGTTTTGCCTGGAAGATTATGGTATCATATAACAAACAATTTACGGCAGGGGGCAAGTGACATGGCGTTTATCAGGGGCAGAGATCTGTGCAGGGCATTTTTCCCGGAAGCGGCAAAACCGTTATTGGATGAAGCGTTTCCAAAGCTTACCTATTCAGCCGGGCTATTGGGATATGGCTCGGACGTTTTGGGGTATGATGATGCGGCTGTGCTTTTTGTACTGCGGAGCGTATGCGCCTTACAGCAAATGGTTCGGAACCGCGTTTTCCCGGCTTCCGGTTGACGGAAAACCGAAAGAAGCGATTGCCGCTGCCGTTTCTGCGCCTGATTATCCGCAGCGTGAAGCAGCACCGGTACAGGCACAGCTGAGAACCGCACATCTGCATAACCAATCCGGAATTACCGAGCCGGTTGCAGTAAAAGCACGGAAATATTTCGGACGGGATATGACCGTCATAGAGTGTCGAAAAAGCATTTTGGAGAATTTTGGAAATCGCTAAAACTCATCCAAAGTTTACCCTAGGACGGAAAGCAGGTCCAGGGGCGCAGCCCCTGGGCGCGCCTACGGCGCGCAATCCCTAAAAAAACGTAGCCGTTGGCGCGGCAAGCGGTAACGGCGGACATAGAAGACCGGCTTGTCGTAAAACATTTTGGGATTGGCAAACCGACTGATGAAGATTGGACAAACCCTTTTTTAGAGAATAGCAGATCCAGGGGCGGACGGTTCGCGTTGCAAACAGGCTTTCCGGGAAAGCCTGCCCTGGGCGCGCTCCGCGCGCAACCCCTAAAAAAACGCAGCCGTTGGCGCGGCAAGCGGCAACGGCGGAAAAAGAGGACGAGCGATTGACTTTATCGGCAGCCTGGGAACATTTCAAAAAATGTTTTGTCAGCACCAAGGGTGGTTGGAAGTTGGACGCTGAATCTCCAAGGAGGAATACGATGACGGATGTAAAAGTTTTCCCGCCGATGTCTGAGCGGGAACGCAAAGGCGCAGAAATTTCCCGTTATGCTGCATCGGAAGGCATGGTACTGCTGAAAAATGAGGGCTGCACCCTGCCGCTCAATTCGGGACAGCCGGTCGCGCTGTTCGGAAACGGCGCTGCCCGCACGGTTCGCGGCGGCACCGGCTCGGGCGACCCGTTCAACGGCGGTCTCTCGGGCGGCGGAGACACCAATATCAACCTCTCGCCCCGTTACCATATCAACATCCTCGACGCGATGGAAGAGGAATATACCGTGGTCACCGGCGGGCTGCTGCGGGAATACGCGGCGGCATATGACCGCGCGCGGGATGCCCAGAAGGACCATGTCATGTCGGTGTTCGCCTTCCCGGAACAGAAGCTGACCCGGGAGATGGCAGAAGGGTTCCGCAGCCAGACCGCAACGGCGGTTTTTGTCATCTCCCGCAACTCGGGCGAGGGCAACGACCGCGCCATGACCCAGCAGGTGACTGTCGGCGGCGAACAGACCGAAATCGGCGACTACCGGCTGGCAGAGACGGAAAAGGAAAACCTCAGGCTGCTCCGCGAGGTGTTTGACCGGCTGGTTCTGGTGCTGAATGTCGCGGGTCCTGTCTCGGTCGAAGATTTGGAGCAGGCGGGCGCCGACGCCATCCTGCTGATGGGACAGGCCGGTCAGGAAGGCGGCAGGGCAGTCACCGACCTGCTGACCGGCAGGGTCACGCCTTCCGGCAAACTGACCGCGACATGGGCGGAAAAATATCAGGATTACCCGACCTCCGGCGTCTTTTTGAAGGACCCGGTAGAGGCTCCGTACCCGGAGGGAATCTACGTCGGCTACCGGTATTTTGATACCTTTGGGAAAAAGCCCGGCTATCCGTTTGGCTATGGGCTTTCCTACACTGCCTTCGCGCTGGATGAGTACCGCGCGGCGCTGGATGGAACGGATATCAAATTATCGGTCCGGGTGACCAATACCGGGGATTTCTCCGGAAAAGAGGTCGTCCAGCTGTATGTCTCGGCGCCTGTTGCCGAACTGGATATGCCGGCGCATGAGCTGAAAGGCTTCCAAAAGACCGGTCTGCTCGCGCCCGGCGCCGCACAGACGGTCGAGATCAGCCTGCCGGTGGAAAACCTCGTCTCCTACAGCGCGGCAGACGGCGGCTATATCCTCTCCAAAGGCATCTACCGCTTCAGCATCGGCACCTCCTCCCGCAATACCGTTCCGGTGTGCGGGCTGTCTGTTCCGGAAACACGGCTGGTCAGACGGGTGGACACGGCGCTGCCGCTTGCAGAGCCGCTGGAAGAACTGAAGGGCCAGACCTCCCGTCCGGACGACCCGGCATGGGATGGCGTACCGGTCTTTGCGCTGGAAAGGCTGCCGGATACCGTTGACGGGCGCTCGGCTTACGCGGATGAATCGGTGGTCACCTGGACGACCGACGCGGATTATACGCCGGTGCTGCCGTATGAGAAGGTGCGGGTCGTTGCCAAGGCCGGATGGAAGCTGGCGGACGTCTGGAACGGCAGGGTTTCGATGCAGGAGTTTGCCGCCCAGCTTTCCAACGCCCAGCTTGCCGACCTCTGCTGCGGAACAGGATGGGGCGTCGCGGACGCCGACCACCCGGTCGTCGGCGCCAGCTCGGAATCGGTTCCGGGCGCGGCAGGCGAGACGACCCATCAGCTGGAGGACACCTTCGGCATCCCGTCCATCGTCATGGCAGACGGACCCGGCGGCATCCGGGTCACCCAGCAGTTTGAGGCGACCAATATCGAGACCGGTGAAAAGACGACCGTCTACCATTTTTGCACCGCCTGGCCGGTCGGCACCCTTCTTGCCCAGTCGTTTGACCCGGAGGTGCTCAAAAAGGTCGGGTACGGGATGGCACAGGACCTGCAGGCGCTGCAGATCGCGCTGGTGCTGGGTCCCGGCATCAATATCCAGCGCGACCCGATGTGCGGGCGCAACTTTGAATACTATTCGGAAGACCCGCTGGTCGCCGGCGTGATGGCTGCCGCGATGATCGAGGGCATCCAGAGCCTGCCCGGATGCGGCGGCTGCATCAAGCACTATGCTGCCAACAACCAGGAGCTCAACCGCCATATCTCCAATTCGGTCGTCGGACAGCGCGCACTCAGGGAAATCTACCTTGAGCCGTTCCGGATCGCGGTCGAACATTCCCGGCCCTGGAGCATCATGACCTCCTACAACCTGATCAACGGCGTTCCCACCGCCGACAGCTATGACCTGTGCACCAACCTGGCAAGAGGGGAATGGGGATTTGAAGGGCTGATCATGACCGACTGGAACGGCGGCAGCAGCACCCCATGGATCTCGATGCACGCCGGCAACGACCTGATCATGCCGGGCGGCAGATCCCGCGTCCTGAACATTTTGCAGCAGGTGGAAACGGTCAGCCCGGTGTTTGACGGGCGCGGTCAGGTCGTGATGGAAAAGGAACTGCCTTTCCTGCCGGCGTATACCGCAAGGTGGAACTCGTTTGAACCCTGCGCCGACGGCGATGAATGGGTGAAAGCGGAGCTGGCAGACGGGCATACGGCAAGCGTCGTGGACGGTAAAATCCTGGTGGACGGCGAGCCGGTGTTCGTGCGGGCAAACGGCATGAAGGAGTTCATGAAGGACCCGCAGCATTTCCAGCCGTTTTACCAGCCGCTGGATGAGACCTCCGGCAGCGTCTCGGAGGACGGCCGGGCGATCCTTTACCGCGGCAGGATGGGCAGTGAAAAACGCATCTGCCGCGGCGATGTGCAGAAATGCGCGGTCAATATCCTCTCGGTCATTATGAAGGCAAAGTTTGCAAAATAATCAAACAGACGGTCATGGGGCGTTTTTGACCCTTTTGACCGCCCGGCGCCGATAAAAGCCAGCTGACGCGCCCTGCCGCGATCCCGGTCTTCGGGAAGGCAGGGCGCGTGTTTTATGAGAATCAGCTTTCCGGCAGCCGGTGCAGATTCTCTGAAAAGATTTTCCGCCCGTCCGC
>CALWWT010000204.1 GCA_944385325.1 uncultured Clostridia bacterium
GTAAAAATCTTTTTTCACCCAAATGTCAAAAATAACTTTTCAAGAAGTGTCAGTTGTGCTATACTAGTAATGTTAAAAATGTAAAAGGGGTGTCGCTTTGGAAAAGTATATCATCAAAGGCGGCAAACAGTTGCAGGGTGAAGTGACCATCAGCGCAGCCAAAAACTCCGCTGTCGCCATCCTGCCCGCCGTCCTTCTTTCCGACGAACCATGTATTATAGATAATGTTCCCAATATCAGCGATATCGACTGCGCCATCAAGATTTTAACCCGTCTGGGCGCTGACGTCAAAATGATCAATAAATCCACCCTGCGCATTGACCCGACCCACATCCATTCGGATACGGTGGAATATGAGCTGGGTAAAAATATGCGGGCTTCCTACTACTTCATGGGCGCGCTGCTTGGCAAGATCGGACGTGCCAACGTCTCGATGCCCGGCGGCTGCGACCTCGGTGCAAGACCCATTGACCAGCACCTCAAGGGCTTTCAGGCGCTGGGCGCTGACAACACCGTCGAATACGGCATGGTCCGGCTGACCACCAACCAGCTGACCGGCGCGCATATCTATTTCGACGTCGTAACCGTCGGCGGAACCATCAACGTCATGCTTGCCGCCTGTAAAGCAAAAGGACTTACCATCATCGAAAATGCCGCAAAAGAGCCGCATATCGTCGATGTGGCAAACTTTTTAAACTCGATGGGCGCCGATATCATGGGCGCCGGGACCGACGTCATCAAGATCCGCGGAGTCGAGCACCTGCACGGCAGTGAATATTCGATCATCCCCGACCAGATCGAAGCCGGAACCTTCATGATCATTGCTGCCGCCACCAATGGCGACATCCTCATCCGCGGCGTTATCCCCAAGCATCTTGAGTCTATCACCGCCAAGCTCCAGAAGATCGGCGCGCGGGTGGTCGAATATGACGACGCCATCCGGGTGACCGGAACCGGCGTCCTGCGCAAAACCAGCGTCAAGACAATGCCGCATCCCGGTTTCCCGACCGATTTGCAGCCCCAGATCACCACCCTTTTGACCCTTGCAAACGGTACTTCGATTGTCACCGAGGATATCTTTGACAACCGGTTCAAGTATGTGGATGAGCTTAGAAGAATGGGCGCGGATATCTCGGTCGACGGCAAAGTTGCCGTCGTTGAAGGCACCGGTCACCTGAAAGGCGCTCCGGTCAAGGCAAACGACCTGAGAGCAGGCGCCGCAATGATCATTGCGGGACTGGCTGCCGAAGGGATCACCGAGATCGAAAACATCCATTATATCGAGCGCGGCTATGAAGGGATTGAGCGTAAACTCAAGGCGTTGGGCGCAGATATCAAAAAGGTCTGTGTTCCTGACCAGTATATCCAAAAGCAGGCCTGATGCCAATCTCCAAAACGCTGCCGTCCGGAAGGCGGGCAGCGTTTTTCTGAGCCGGCCGTAACCCCAGTAAGGAGAGAACAGTCTTTCATGTCCCTGTTTTACAACCTTTGCAGTTCCTCAAGCGGCAACGCGACCTTTGTCGGCGACCGGGAAGGCGGACTGCTTTTTGATGCCGGCGTCGGCATCCGCAATTTTTCCAAATGGCTGCTGGCGCAGGGGCTTACACCCGACTCGGTCAGGGGTATCTTCCTGACACATGAGCATTCCGACCATATCAAGGGCGCCAGCGTGATTGCAAAGCGCCATGGTATCCCGATCTATGGCAGTGAGGACACCATCCGCTGTCTGCTGGACACCGGACGGCTTTCCGGTGAGGAGGAAATCCACATCATCCGCCGGGAAACCCATCTGGACGGATTTCTGGTGACGGCTGCACCCACTTCGCATGATTCGCCCGGAAGCGTCTGTTACCGGGTGGATACGCCGGACGGCAAGTCGGTCGGCATCTGTACCGATCTGGGGTATGTTTCGCCGATGATCCTGGAGCTGATGAGCGGATGTGACCATCTGCTTTTGGAGTCGAATTATGACGAAGATATGCTCAAAAATGGTCCCTACCCTTATCACCTCAAAAAACGGATCGCCTCCAAGAATGGGCATCTGTCCAACAACCAGTGCGCGGAAGCGATCGGGCGGCTGATCGCACTGGGGACGCGTTCCTTTTCGCTGGGGCATCTGAGCGAGCACAACAACCTTCCTGACCTCGCCTATGACACCAGCTGCGGATACCTTTCGCTGCTGGGACTGCGGGAGGGTCGGGATTATTCCCTTGAAGTGCTCCGCAAGGTCAACGACGGAAAGGCGGTGAACCTCTGATGCTGTCTGTCACCATCCTCTGTGTAGGAAAGCTCAAGGAACGTTACCTGACTGACGCCTGCGCTGAATACGCCAAGCGGCTTTCGGCTTTCTGCAAGCTGACCATCACCGAACTTTCCGAAGCGAGGCTCCCCGATTCTCCGTCTGACGGGGAAATCGACAGGGCTCTCGAAAAGGAAGGAGAGATGATCCTTTCTAAAATCCCGAAAGATGCCTACGTCATCCCGATGTGCATCGAAGGAAAGATGATCTCTTCTCCCGCTTTATCGGAAAAGATGACGGAAATCTCCCTTTCCGGGAAAAACCGGATCGTCTTTATCATCGGCAGCTCCTGCGGGCTGTCGGACAGGGTAAAGGCAAGAGGTGATTTCAAACTTTCCATCTCGCCGATGACTTTTCCCCACCAGCTGGCAAGAGTCATGCTGCTGGAACAGGTCTACCGCGGTTTTATGATCGCCGCCGGCAACAAGTACCACAAATAAAGAAAATCCGCTGTATGTAATTGAAGGAGGAAAACAATTTATGACCAGAAACGATCTGCGTAATATTGCCATTGTCGCCCACGTTGACCACGGCAAAACCACGCTGCTCAATGAGATGCTCAAGCAGGGCGGCGCTTTCCGTGAAAACCAGGCTGTCGAAGACCGCGTCATGGACTCGGGCGACCTGGAACGTGAAAGAGGCATTACCATCACCTCCAAAAACACCGCTCTTCATTACAAGGGCACCAAGATCAACGTTATCGATACCCCCGGTCATGCCGACTTCGGCGGCGAGGTTGAACGTATCCTTAAGATGGTGGACGGCATCCTGCTGCTGGTTGACGCGTTTGAAGGCTGTATGCCTCAGACCCGTTTCGTTCTCCAGAAAGCTATGGAACTGGGTCACAAGATCATCGTCGTCGTCAATAAGATCGACCGCCCCGACGCAAGACTGTACGAAATCGAAGAAGAAGTCCTCGAGCTGCTGCTCGACCTGAACGCGACCGAGGAACAGCTGGACTCGCCGGTCGTCTACTGCTCCGGCCGTGACGGCATCGCGTCCTTCTCTCCCGA
>CALWWT010000205.1 GCA_944385325.1 uncultured Clostridia bacterium
AAAAGTAGATAACGGAATACAGGCGTTACAGGTGATGAATGCTTTTACCCGTTTGGAGGGATACGCAGATGCAGCCGACTGGCAAGAAGTTTGCAGGGCATATATCCGCAATGATATTGCAAGGCAGCTGAGGGAAGGCAATACGCTGACTGCGTGGGTGGAAGATTACCGGCTGACGCAGGCACTGTATCCCGACAGGATAACAGATTGGCCGGTTACTTTTTCCGCTATCCGTGGCAGTTGGATGTGCAGGGAAGATCAGCTGGAACTGATGGGACAGACAGAAGAAATTTCTGCGGGAGAAGGACGGGCAGGAATACGATGTATACAGGCTGTCGGCTGCCGGCTGGCAGGTGGAATATCCGAGACTTTTCCGGTCTGTACAGAGGAAATCATGTTTGACCAGCTGATCATGCAGGGAGGTGTAAGCAGTATTGCGGTGGATGAACAGATAAACGAAGATGCAGACCCGGCGGCATGCCGGTTGGTATTAAGCAGTCAAATTGACAGTCAATCAGATAATCTGTCAGAGCATTTGTCTGAAATCTGTGTTCTGTCGGAAAATGTAATTGTCATTGAGGAAGGAGCGTGGTCTGGTACCTATTATCGGATTTTGGAAAATGGTTGATTATATGGATTTGGCAGGACCTGTAGTTTTTTGTTGGGGGAGATCCTGCCCATTGCAGGCTGTCTGCGTCCGGACGGTTCCCGACGGACGGTGCCGCAGTACAGCAGAAAGGAGGTTGGCAGACAATCAAAAAATCATTTTGATTCAGGAGGTGTAGTCTTCAATCGCCTGACGAAGGGCATTTTCGTCAGATAAAGGGATGCCGGCAAGCAAGAGTTCCCGGTCATAGTCGGACAGCTGGCTGACCGGGTAGGAAAGCGAACGCTGCAAAACACCATTATAATATACAGCCAGTGATTCCCCATCGATTCCCAGCATATATCCGCCTTCCGAGCCTGCGTCACAAAGGGATGCCGGTTCAGAAGGGACAGGTTCATTTTTGTTTACGCCGGCTCCCAGGCTGATGACAACAGCCGCGCAAATCATCAGTATCGAAAAAACGAACAGCATAACAGCCATTGCCAGATGACGTGACGGTTTGCCTGGAGATGCAGCCTGTTCCTCATCCCGGGTCGGGAGCGGAGCTGCATTTTCGGGCGGCTGAGGCGCGTTTATTTCCCGCAGGATAAGGTCGACTTCTGTTTCCTGTTGGGGTTTTTCCAGCATACGCAAAAGTGCGTCTGTTTCTTTCTGGAAATCTTGCTCTCCGGCGCATTCCAGAATATCTTTTCTGAGCTGTTCAAGGTCCGGACCGCTCTGTCCGGATGCAGGGATTGCCTTTTGCATGGTTACCGACTCCTTTTTTGTTTATCTGCCGGTAGTGTTGACATCAAAAAAGGTAAATATTCATTTGTTTGCCAGGGTCTGTTTGTGTTGGGATAATGCAATAACTCATTCAGATTTCAGTTACGATTCATTTTCATTTAGGGGTTACAATTTATGACTCGGTGTGCTATAATAAGCTTAAGTATACGGTTCTGTTGAACGGTATTCAGCGGTCTCGGCACCGAATAGGCTGCATGGTGTCTGCCATGCGGAATCAGAACCCGCTGCCTATGCCGGTATCCCGGTTTGTTGGCAGTTCCCGAGCATAAAGGAGGCCATCTGCTTGGCAAGAAAAAACAAAAAAAGGAATAAGGTCGAACGAGGCACCTCAATTGGTGTCCGCGTTGTAGGACGTACCGTTGGTATTGTTTTCAAAACGCTGGTTACATTGTTCTTGATCGGCGTCATTACCGGATGTATCGTGATTACGGCAATGATGATCTATGTCATGAACTTTATGGATAATGACAATTCCGTCAGCCTGGACGATATCAGCCTGAGTTTTACAACGATGTTCTATGCCCAGAATAATGAGGGCGGCTGGGAAGAAATCTATCGATTGTCCGGCGACGAAAACCGAATTGAGGTATCCATTGAAGATATCCCGATGGAGGTTCAGTACGCGTTTGTTGCAACCGAGGATAAACGATTTTACGATCATGAGGGCGTTGACTGGATCCGTACCGCCAGCGTTACCATGCAATCAGTCCTCAATGCCGGCCTTGACCAGGGCGGCGGTTCAACGATTACCCAGCAGCTGATCAAGAACGTCACGAATGATGATGACGTTACACCGGTCAGAAAACTGAGGGAGATCTTCCGTGCGTTGCAGCTGGAAAGAGACTATTCCAAGGATGAGATACTGGAATCGTATCTGAATATCATCTTCCTGGGTGGACGAACCTATGGAATTGAGGCGGCGGCACAAAATTATTTTGGCTGCCATGTTTGGGAACTGACCGTTCCGCAGGCTGCTACGCTTGCGGCGATGACCAAGTCTCCCAACAACAGGCGTCCCGATCTGTATCCGATCAAAAATCTGGTGCGCCGCAACAACTACGTTCTTCCGATGATGTATGAAGAAGGGTATATTACGGAAGCCGAACTTCAGGAATATCTTGCCACGCCGGTTGTGGCAGTCGGTCAGACGGAAGAACAATATATCGAAATGGTTGACTACATGCTGTATGGGGACGAGGATTTGAATCCCTGTATCACGCAGGAACAGCATGATGCGCTTTTAGCGAATCGGGTTGTCATTGATGACAGCATCTCTGAATCGGATGATATCCAGACGCTTTCCAGCGGTGTATCTTCTTACTACATTGACACCGTCATTCGTGATGTTATCGCGGATTTGATGGAAGAAAATGAATGGACTGAAGATTATGCCGAAAATCAGCTCAGAAGCGGCGGCTACCGGATCTACACCTGTGTAGATATGGATATGCAGGATTATCTGGAAGAAAAATTCTGCGACTGGTCAACCTTCTCTTCTTCCCAGCTGTCGCCCAATGAAAACGGTGAAATACCGGAAGCGGCAATGGTTATTATGGACTACGAAGGTCATATTCTTGCACTGGTCGGCGGCAAGGGTGAAAAAGCTGCTACCCTTTCGTTCAACCGTGCGGCCCAGGCAACCCGTTCTCCCGGTTCGGCAATCAAGCCGCTGGCGAGTTATGGTCAGGCGCTGGAATACGATATGATCAACTGGTCCACCGTCCTGAATGACTCTGCGGTCATGAAGGATGAGAGCGGCAATGACTGGCCGAAAAACTATGAACGTGATTATCGCGGCAATATGACAGTTGTTGAAGCACTGCGTATCTCCCGTAACACGATTCCGGTCAAGATCTTGCAGCAGCTGACCCCTGAACGCAGCCTTGACTTTATGCGCAATAAGCTCGGCTTTACCACACTGGATGACCGCGACTGTTCGCTGGCGCCTTTGGGGGTTGGTTCGCTGACTTATGGCGTGCATCTGGACGAGCTGACGGCGGCATTTGCGACGTTTGGAAATGGCGGTTATTATTACGAACCGGTCGTATACGAACGGATTGAAGATACTGCGGGCAATCTGATTCTGGATAATACTTCCCAGAAGTCCCGTGCGTTTTCTGAGGATACCGCTTATATCATGAACCGGCTGCTGAAAGTCGTTGTCGACAGCGGTACCGGTTCGGGCGCAAAACTTGGCAATATGCCAGTTGTCGGTAAGACCGGTACAACGACAGACTATTATGATATGTCGTTTGTTGGGCTTTCGCCTTACTATGTTGCCGGTGTATGGACCGGGTATGATACCCAGGCCGTGCTGCCTTCCAGCAAAATGTATGACTGTGATACCATCTGGGGTAAGGTCATGGCGCCGCTGCATGAGGGATTGGAAGCAACCGAATTTACGGCAAGCGACAATGTGGTACAGGCCACTTACTGCAAGACGACCGGTCTGCTGGCTTCCAGCGGATGCTCTACTGCGACCGGTTATTTTAAGGCAAACGCACTGCCGGATTACTGCACCGGTCATTATACCGAACCTGAATCGGGTGAAAGCGGAGAAGGCGGAAACGACGTAGGAAGCTTTGAGGTTTCTGACGGTACAACGCCTGATACGGCAACAGATCCGGACAGCCCTGTAGCACCCGGATAAATTGGCATAATCTGCGCGAGCGGCTTTTTGGAGAATTGTTTCCTGTAAAGCCGCTCGTTTTTCGTGTTTGAGTAAGTTTTGAGATGATGGGGAGACAAAATGAAAAAGAAATTTAAGATGGACCAGCAAAACCCTGTGCGGAAAAATGGCAGCTATGAGGCTGTGATTGAAGACGTGACCCTGGACGGCAACGGTGTATGCCGTGTAGATGGGTTTACCATGTTTGTTCCGATGACTGCGGTCGGAGACAGAATCCGGCTGAAAGCAGTCAAGGTACAGAAGAATTTTGGATACGGTATTATTGAACAGGTGATCACGCCTTCCGCTGTCCGTACCAATCCGGGATGTCCGGTCTATAAGCAGTGCGGAGGCTGTTCATTCCGCCATATTTCCTATGAGGAGGAGCTTCGGCTGAAGGAAAAAACGGTTCGGGACGCATTTGTCCGGTTGGGTGGATTTACCATCGCCGGTGAAGAGGGTGCCAGTGAAGACGCTGTAATCATGGAGCCGGTTTTGGGGTGCAATCAGGACGGACTGTCGCCCGACCATTACCGCAATAAGGCCCAGTATCCGCTGGGAACTGACCGCAACGGCAAAGCCTGTGCCGGATTTTATGCCAGACGGTCACACCGGATTATTGCTTCTGACCGGTGTATGATTCAGGATGAAGCGTTTGAGCCGGTCGTACAGACGCTGGTGGAGAGCATTGACCGGCTGCGGATACCGGTTTATTCCGAAGAAACACATCAGGGATTTTTGCGTCATCTGTTCCTGCGCAGCGGCCGCAGAACTGGTGAACTGATGGTTTGCCTGGTATCGACCAGTGAGAATTTTCCGCGCAGGCAGGAGCTTGTACAGCGCCTGACAGCGGCACATCCTCGGATCAGCAGCATTATGCTGAATGTCAATCCCGACGTTACCAATGTTATCATGGGAAAGAAAACGGTTTGCCTGTATGGGAAAAGTTATCTGGAAGATGAACTGCTGGGAACCCGATTCCAGATCGCACCGGAAGCATTTTATCAGGTCAACGCCGGGCAGACCGAGCGGCTGTATTCGCTGGGATTCGAGTATGCGGATTTCCAGGGAAATGAGACACTGCTGGACTTGTACTGTGGAATTGGTTCGATTGGTTTAACTGCTATTTCAAAGGTCGGGAAACTGATCGGCGTCGAAGTGGTTCCGCAGGCAATTGAAAGCGCCGAGAAAAATGCACAGCTGAACGGTTTGTCCAAAGACAGAACCCGTTTTATCTGTGCGGACGCCGGAGAGGCTGCTGCGCGCTTTGCAGAGGAGGGACTGCATCCGGATGTGATCATCGTCGACCCGCCCAGAAAGGGCTGTGAGCGCTCTGTGTTGGACAGTATCTGCCAGATGGCGCCGGAAAAAGTCGTGATGATTTCCTGTAACCCGTCTACCGCGGCACGAGATGCCAAAATTCTCTGTGATGCAGAACATGGATATCGTCTGATTAAGTTTCGTCCGGTTGATATGTTCCCAAGAACAGGACATGTGGAGACGATTGTTCTTTTGATCAAACGATGATTTTTGTGAAATACATCTTCTAAGAAAAGTCTACTTCGAACTTGATGTATAAGGAATGAACTAAAAATGAATAACCGCATCATAACCGATATTTCAAACTATATATTTGTGTCTGACAACCCTGAAATTGTCGATGCTATCTTTTTGCCGGGAGGTTCACACCCTGAACAGCCGGAATATGCCGCAGAGCTATATCGAAAAGGATATGCCAAGTGGCTTATTACGTCAGGTGGAGTCAGCGTTAAACAGAATAAATGGCCAGGTGTTCGCTCAAAGGCAGAGATATACAACGGCGACTATCAAACGGACTGTGAGTTCTTTACAGATGTATTGATTAAAAATGGTGTTCCTGCTGATGCAATCGTGGGAGAGAATCAGTCCGGTCATACTCGTGATAACGCATATTTATCCTGAAAAGTTGTTGATGATTGCGGCTTACAGATAAAATCAGCAATAATTGTTTGTAAAGCGTTTCACGCAAGGCGCTGCCTGATGCTATATCAGATGGCTTTCCCTTATGTTGAAATAAAGGTTTGCCCAGTTCATTGTTACAATATTACAAAAGAGAATTGGTCTAGGACAGAACAAGGTATCGACCGAGTGCTGGGAGAGCTTGCGCGATGCGGAAATCAGTTTGTCACTGATGTTAAGGAATATTTGCGTTGAATAGGCGAAGTATGGTTTTAAATATTACATTAAATAGTTTAATGTCAACAAAACAAGTTGATTGACTATAATGATGGCTTATGATATAAATCTTATTATTCGCTAAATTAAGTTTATAAATATATCCAAATATTTTGCAGAGGGTTTCAAAACCGTTGAAATCCTCTGCATTTTTAATTTGTGATAAATGCCTCTTTTAAACCGGTGTGGCATGTAGTATAATACTCTCAGAAAGGTTCGTTGTCAGATAAAGTCAGAGGTGAAAAAGATAATGTTTATACAGGATGAAAAGAATTCCAATGAACATCAGGTTATTGAATTGACTCGTT